>JAIRLW010000494.1 GCA_031259095.1 Planctomycetaceae bacterium
GATTAAAATACGAATAGGAACTTCTAAAAACTTCGATTGAAATCGATCAAAATCGAATTGGGTCGAATTGGGTCGAATTGGGTCGATCAAAAAACAAGTTTTTAGAAGTTGCCGAATAATAAAAGTCAACTTCTAAAAACTTCGGCAAAATATTATTTTCGTCGATTTTATTTTGAATATGCAATCTGAAAACGCTTTTTTGGTTCTGATTCAAAACGGAGAACAGAAAGAACTCTATTCGTTGACGAGTTATTCTGTGACGATGATTGGACGTGCTGCTGAAAACACGATTACGCTTCTTGATGATCGTTGCAGCCGTTTTCACGTCAAGATTTTTTTCGACGAAGGTCAATGGTATGTTCAAGACCTTGGCAGCCGAAACGGAACTTATGTTGATGAACGAGTTATTACCACACAACAAACATTTCCGCTCCATGCCGGACACCATATTCAAATCGGTCATACCGTACTTCAATTTGGTTGCGGCGAATTGGGAACAACTGCCATTTCCTCGAAAGATCCCAATGAAAAGGAAGCCGAAGTTGTTGAGCAGCGATCAGGAATTTTCGGTGTTTCTGAGACCTTGCGCGGTCCGAAACCGGATAAATCCACCTCGACGCAAATTCTCCATCAAACCTCGCAAACCGCGATTCTGAAACAGGACGATTCAAAACATGGTTCTCCCGGAATCACCACGCGAACCGGTTACGGACCTATTGAACTATGCCGACTAGCCTATCATCTTGGCAAAGCAGAAGAGATTGATCAGGTGGCGAAGTTGGCGATTGAGGGATTGCTGAATGCAACCGGTGCGGAAGGAGCGGGACTTTGGCTTTTTCCATACAATCTTAATTCGAAACAAAATGCGTCGGATATTCGTCTTGTCGCCAACGCCGCATTGGAAAATTTACACTATAATCCGGTTTCAGAAGCGATTGTCCGTACCGTATTTGAGAAAAAAGAAGCGTTTTTGTTTTACGAATCGATCAACGGTTCCAAAGCCAAAGACGCCGCCACAACCAAAGAAATGCACGACGTCAAAAACACAATGGCTGCGCCGATTCGTTTTCAAAACGCGATTCTCGGACTATTGCATCTTTACGCGGTGAGCGAATCGAAATTTCTGGACGAATCCGATCTTGAATACACATTGGCGGTTGCGGACACGGTGGGCGTTGCGTTGGCGCATGTCAACAAACAAAAAGAATTAGCCGCCAATCTCAATCAGGCGCGGAAAGAAAATACAACACTTCGTGAAATGCTCCAGATGAGCAGTGAAATTATCGGCAATAGTTCTCAAGTCCAAACGATTCATCATTTGATTTCGCGTGCGGCGGAAACGAAAACTTCGTTATTGATTCGTGGTGAAAGCGGCGTTGGTAAAGAACTGATTGCGCGGGCGGTTCATTTTGCCAGTTCACGAAAATCGAAACCGTTGATTTGTTTGAACTGTGCGGCGATTTCCGAAAGTTTATTAGCCAGTGAATTGTTCGGACATGAAAAAGGAGCGTTTACCGGTGCAACAGACCGTAAAATCGGAAAATTTGAAGCGGCCAATACAGGAACCTTGTTTCTTGATGAAATTGGAGAAATGAGTCAATCGCTTCAGGCGAAATTTCTCCGCGTTCTTGAGGGGAGTGCGTTTGAACGAGTTGGCGGTAACACGACCATTAAAGTAGATGTTCGGGTAATTGCGGCGACCAACCGTGATTTGGAAAAAGAAGTTGCCGAAGGACGTTTCCGGCATGATTTATTTTTCCGGTTGCGCGTTCTGGAAATTATTGTTCCTCCGTTGCGGAAAAGAATTGAAGACATTACGATTCTTGCGGAATATTTTCTTGACCGGTTTTGTAAAGAGATTGGTCGAAAATATCAGGGATTTACTCCTGACGCGATGCGTGTTCTTATGAATTACCGGTGGCCCGGCAATATTCGGGAACTCAAAAATGTGGTGGAACGTGCGGTTGTTCTTGGTTCGGGTACGTACATTCAGGAACAAGACTTGCTCCTCTCAACACTAAACACCACCGGTGAAACGGATATGCGGCGTGATGAACCAAAAGATGTGTTTATTCCGCTTTCGCTGGAAGACATGGAACGAAACCATATTCTCCGAACACTGGAACATCTCCAATGGAATAAAAGTATTGCTTCCAAACAACTTGGCATTGAACGAACAACGTTAGACCGTAAAATCAAACGTTATGGTCTGGAACGCGACGATTAAATCCTGATTGTTTCGGAAATCGAAGGCAGGCGATGTTTCGCTTGAAACATCGCGGGAGCCCTGATTCAATCCGGCAATCAGTATTTCCGTCCCAACACATGCTTTCGGCGAAAGGTTGCCTACCTTACTGGGCTTCTTCTGAAATAATCATTATTTTTTGATTAATTCGACGGCATTTTCGTCGAGCGGCATGATGTAATAGTCGCGGAACAGACAACCTTGATTTCCACCGCCGTGAAGTTGGAGACCGGTTTTGCCCTCTTTAGCGCATTTCGGATCGTTAATATCAATAACTGTCCAGCCGTTCAGGAATGTCGTCAAATGATCTCCGATGGCAACCGTTCCAATATGATTCCATTCTTCCGTTTTGTAAATTTTCTTGACAAAATCATCTCTCTTGGCAACCCAGCCGCGTCCCTGTACTTCCCAAAGTCCGGCATTGGCTCCCATTGCCCCGCCTGTCGCAATTTCGCATTGGAATCCCTTAAGCCAATACGGTTTATCAACTTCCTCCGCCCGGAAATAAAGACCGCTGTTGCCGGTAATCATCTTGAACGAGACTTTCACGGCAAAATCCTTATACGATTCCCGGCTCAAAAACATTCCGTCTTTGGGTTGCCCTTGTTCGGTCGTTCCCTTGAGCGAACCATCTTCCTGTATGTCCCATTTTCCAACCGGTTTGGTTTCGACATTCCCTAATTTTTTATCGGCATACAATAATATCCAAGGTGTTGGCGGTAGTTCTTTGATTTGGATATTCCGCCATCGAACCTGACCTTGTTCACCGGAATGAACTTGAAGTCCCAAAATACCTTCGTTGGTTTCAAGATCGACAATGTCGGTAATTTTTTCGCCGTTTAACCATGTTTTGATGGACGGACCAACACATTGAACAACAATTTCGTTCCAGTTATTTTTTTTGAACGCCTGATTGATTTTCGTTTGTAATTCCTCCGTTTGCGGAACGAGATAACGGTTTCGACGGTGTTCATCGTAAATGTTTGCGGTATCGTTTTCGGGAAGGATTTCACACTGATAACCGGCGAGTATTTCTTGTCCGTCTTTGGATTGAAGGTCGGAACGAAACTGAACGCCTGAATTACATTCGGCGTCATATTTAACTTCGAATTTCAGAATGAAGTTAGAATATCTCTTTTCTGAACACAAAAAAGTATTGATTCCGGTTCCGCGTTTTCCAACAATAGAATCGCCTTCGACCATAAAAGTTGCTTCTCCGCCGCGTTTCACCCATCCGTTTAATGGTTTACTGTTTTCAACCCATGAAATCCCGGGTTGCGGAGCGAGCAACGGAACAAAATCCGACTCGTCGGCAACAACGGTGAGGGAAAAAGAAAAAACCAAAAAAAGGGTCAAACAAACAAAAGTTAAAGGAAAAATAATTTTCATAAAACCTGTTCTCCATAAAAAGTTAAAAAAGTTAAACAATCAACAAGATTTGACAGTTGAAAAATATACGCTATTTAGCAGAAATAAACAATAGACCGGCCTTGTCGAAAAAAATAAAATTTTGAGTAATATATCAGTGGAATTTTTATTTTTTATATTAGCCTCGAAAGACGATATGATTCATGAAATGAAATTATTCTTTGATTGGTACAATGAACACCGACTACATACGACACTCAATGGTAAAACTCCAAACGAAGTTTATTACCATCGCCATGCCGCCAATGCAAAACCAAGAATCGAAACACGCCCCAAAGTCAAACATTCAACTCCATGTGCCAAACCGCGAATGTGTATTGCCGGTAGAGCCGGAACAAAAATAAAACTTCGCCTCGAATTTCTTAAAGGTCGATTATATCTGCCAATCATTCGTATTGAGCGAATTTAATTTATCTTGCCTGCCGGATTATCAATGATCAATCTGCGGTCATTGTATGCGCAAAACACAATTTCTGAACAAATTTGTCGCTTTTTGAATATTACAGAAAACGATAATTCGCTTCATTTCTGGAGATATTTTCTAAAATTTGTCTCAAATTCTATTATCATACAATAATTTTAAGCCATTTCAAAATTCGTGGACAAGCACAGCACATACCTTCATTTTTAATGCATTGGTAGTGGTAGATCATATATCCATAATAAAAAAGCATATAGAAAAATAAAAATAAAAAAAATACATATTATTACATAGAGGAACCAATAAATATATTCCAAATATTTCAATATTTTTCGCATCATTTTTTATTCGTAGAATTTGTTTTGAATATTTGTGAAACAAGAAATGTTGCACAATTAAGTTACATAAAAAGTTGGTCAATCAATATTTTACCTTTCCTTGTACTCCCAATCCCAGGGGGGCATCACTGACATTATATGTCATAAAATCAGTGTATATACTCCCGACCCTTACGTATCCAACCGTAAGCGGGAATACTATGATGAGTCGGATGAGTTGCATCGCCAAAGAGAAAAACCGCGTCTTTTCCAGACCAGGAACGCAACCAACGATAATAGTTGATAAACGTTTTATGCAGGAGTTTCAGTCCTGCGATCTCGGCGGATAATAAGTGATAGGCGTTCATAAGTTGACCCCATGATCATCAGTATAAAATAGCCGGCAAATCTTGGCAATATCTATTTTTTAAAGTGACTGCGATATATTAACCATTAACTATCAACCATTTGCTCATTCAACAGTAACACTTTTGGCAAGATTTCGCGGTTTATCAACATCGCAGCCGCGAAAAACAGCAACATGGTAGGCTAAAAGTTGAAGCGGAATATTGTACACAATCGGTTGCAAAAATTCTTCAATCTCCGGCAATTCAATAACATCATCGGCAATTTCTATTGTCCGTTTATCGCCTTCCGTAATTAAAGCAACAACCGGACCGCCACGAGCCTTGATTTCCTGCATGTTCGATAATGTTTTATCGTGAACGTAACAAGTCGGCGCAACAAAAACACTTGGCGTAACCGCATCAACCAACGCAATAGGACCATGTTTCATCTCTCCGGCAGCGTAACCTTCGGCGTGAATATAACTGATCTCCTTGAGTTTCAAAGCGCCTTCCAATGCCGTTGGAAAATTGAAATGACGGGCAAGAAATAGAAAACTGTTACAATGAGCGTATTTTTCGGCAATTTTTTTGACATGATCGTTTGTTGCAAGAGCGGCTTTGACCAAATCAGGCAATTTTTCGAGTTCGGAAATAATTTTTCGTCCCGCTTCGAAATTCAGATGCCGAAGCCGCCCAAGATACAACGCCAGTAACGATAAAACAGTACACTGTGATGTGAATGTTTTGGTCGATGCAACTCCAATTTCAGGACCGGCATGTAGATAAATTCCTCCGTCCGCTTCACGCGCAATCGAACTTCCAACAACATTACAAATCGACATTGTCGGAAATCCGCGCCGCTTCATTTCACGCATCGCCGCAATCGTATCCGCCGTTTCACCGCTTTGAGTAATCGCAAAAAGCAACGTATTACGATCAAGAGGCGGATTGCGGTAACGTAACTCACTGGCATATTCCACCTCAACCGGAATCCGCGCTAAGGTTTCAATTTGATATTCACCAACAAGCGAAGCATGCCAACTGGTTCCGCAAGCAGTCATTAAAATTCGTTGCACATTTAACATCTGTTGCGGCGTCAGATTGAGACCGCCGAATTTTGCGGTTGCCGAATCATAGTCGAGCCGACCACGTAACGTATTTTGAATTGCCTCCGGCTGTTCGAAAATCTCCTTGAGCATATAATGAGCAAAACCACCGCGATCAACTTGCGCCGGATCAATATCCAGAATTTCAATATTTCGTTCGACAATTCCTTCGTCACGATGATGAATCGAAAAACCGTTTGCCGTCATACAAACGAGTTCGTGATCGGAAAGCGTGATGATCTGATCGGTGTAACCGGCAAGAGTAGCGGCGTCGCTGGTGAGAAAATTTTCGTCCTTGCCAACACCAAGAATAAGCGGACTTCCAAGTTTCGCACCAATCATCACCTCAGGATAATCACGGAAAAGAACCGCAATTCCATAAGTTCCGTGAATCTGCGACAATGCAAGTTTAACAACATGCGGCAACATCTCCTCAATTTTAACCGTTTCACCAAACTTGCCGATTTCCTCGCGAAGATAATAAGCAATCAAATGAGCAAGTGATTCGGTATCGGTTTGGGTAACAAATTCGATTCCCTTTTTGGACAACTGGTTTCGGATAGACTGATAATTCTCGATCACCCCGTTGTGAACAATAGCAACCGCTCCATTGAAACTGAGATGCGGGTGAGCGTTTTCTTTGGTCGGCAAACCATGAGTTGCCCATCGGGTGTGACCAATTCCAATATTGCCTTGCGGTTTCGCAGCAAGAACAAGTTTTTTCAGTGCGTCAATTCGTCCCGAAGTTTTTTCGATATGAATTGATTTTGTCCCGTTAATTGTTGCCACTCCGGCACTGTCATAACCGCGGTACTCCAACATCCGAAGACCGCGAAGTAAAAAATCCAAAGGATTCTGTTGTCCAATGTATCCGACAATTCCACACATGTTGTTATGAAAAAAAAAGAATGGAACAAAAAATAATCAGGGAAGTCTCTAAAATTAAAGTTAAGGGACGATAAGGACAAAGGGGACGATAGGGACGAATGATTTTTAAATCATCAATCATCAATTATCAATCAAGTACGTGTTTAGGAAAGGTATTATTAGAAAGACCCAATTGTTATTATATTGTTATTATATTGAACAAATTATTTTTTCACTGCGTTCATTTTTCGGTAAAATTGTTGATATTCCGCTTTTTCGTTTTGGTCGGTGAAACGTACATAATGAAATTTCGGATAACGGTGTTTCAGAATATCCATCCCTCGACAAGGATCCGTATCGCAAAGAATAAATGTTGGTTCTTCGGCGTTTGGCTGTTTGCCGAGTTTTACCAATTTTTCAATATCATGACCGTCAATCCGGTAAACCCGTGCGCCGAACGATTTAAGACGTTTGTGAAACGGTTCCAACTTCATCACGTTTGACATAATCCCGTCGCATTGATAACCGTTGACATCGACGTAAATCAACATATTACCGAGCCGGTGAAAAACGGCGGCTTGAACGGCTTCCCAAAATTCGCCGGATTGACATTCGCCATCGGACATGAACATCACTACGCGTCCTGTTTCACCGGCAATTTTACGTGTCCACGCAATTCCTGCTGCTTGGCTAATCCCTTGTCCGAGCGAACCGGTGGTAACTTCCATACCGGGCGAATGTTCCGCACCAATCATTTCAACAGTTCCGCCGTCACGGTCATAATGTTCCATACCGTTTTCGTCCATCCGTTCCGCTTCGATCAATGCCGCATAAAGTACCAACGCATATTGGGCGGGTGAAAGAATGAAATTATCGCAATCCCATTGACCGTTGCCGTTATAATTTGAACCCGTAACAGCAGGCAATCCCGGTTTGGGAGTTCCCTGAAATTGCGCTGGAACAATGGGTTTATCCAACGGTGCCAGTTTTAAGATTTTACCGTATAAGGTTGCGAAAATTTCCGCTGACGAAC
>JAIRLW010000505.1 GCA_031259095.1 Planctomycetaceae bacterium
CGCAAAAACCCAAAGTTTACAAAGAAAATTATTAAACAGAATTTACAAAATTTTCAAAATTGACAGATAAATAGATGAACGATTGTAAATTATGTAAATTTTAAAATTCTGTTTCAAAATTCATTGTCGCAGAGACGCAAGGCATTGCGTCTCTACGATTGTTTCGGCATTGTTTTATTCGTTTTCCGAAGCGATTTGTATTAAATGATTGAAATTGAGAGGCCAAAGCCGGATACCGCTGTTTGCCGGATTTTTTTGATTGGTGTAACCAAAAATCAGCCAGCGATTATCCGGCGTTAAACCCATTTTTGAAATCGGAAGCATTCGGTTACGAAGAATCACGGAATGCCGGTCATCAATGGTTCCGTCAATATTTCTGATGCGAAGACTGTTGTCACCGCCAAGAGAAATCAATTTTTTTCCGTCCGGCGAAAGAGCCAGTTCCCGAATAACTCCCTGATTACTCTGCAAAACCAACGGTTCACGCTCTGCCGCTGTTCTAATATCGTTTCGGTCAAGCCGCCAAATCCGAATTGTTTTGTCGTAACTGCCGGAAAATAACCGCGTTCCCGATTGATCGACCGCCAACGAACTAATCCAACCAACATGACCATTCAAAACAACCGAATCCGGTAACGATTTTAAACCGGTCAGATTCCAAAGACGAACCGTGTTATCACGGCTTCCCGTTGCAACCCAACTGTTGTTCGGAGCAAACGCAATCGCCGTAATATCCAAATGATGACCGCGAAGAACCAACGGAACTTTATCGGTTTTTCCCTCCCGAAGATCATAAATTAATGTTGTCGAATCTTTTCCGCCAACCGCCAGTTTGCTCGAATCACCGCTAAACTGAATCAGCCGAATCTCTTGTTTATGTCCTTTTAAAACAATCGGCGGAGGAATAAAACCGTTGTGGATCTGCCGTAAATCCCAAAGCCAAACAGCATTCGGTTCCGAAAGCGCCGTTACCGTTTCCGAATCGGTCTTCGTTTTCAGTAACGGCATTTCAGGCTGAACCGTAGAATAGTCCGAGAGGAACGAAACCTGAACATTTTTACGTGACAAAAAAGGTTGTTCTCCCAACGACGACCATTCCGGCATTTTACCCGGTAATTCGTTAGCGGGGTTTTCGTCGGCTGGTATTTCACCGGAAAGCATCGGGTTTGCTGAAACTATATTCGGTAACGGAATTGCCGAATGTAACCGAACAATCCGGCAAGGAGGATGCGGTTCATTTAAGTTGCAAAAATAAATTTTGTTTCCTCTAAAAGTAGTTTCGATTTGAACGGCTGACCCAACCGAATCAACATATCGATTGTTTTGGACAATCTCAAGAGAAGATCGCATCGATCCTCCAAACGCCGCTAACCAACAACCATCCGGCGAAATTTGTAAATCACGTAACCCAATCACTTTCTCTTTCAGCAAAACCGGAACTTCCGCCGGATTCGGACGCGCCATGTCCCAAATTAAAACCGTTCCGTCTGTCCGTCCTCCAATAATCAAACGTAAATCCGGCGAAAAAAGCAGTTTAATGTACGGAATTTTACCCGAATCGAGTTGAATTCCGCTGCGGTTGTTTTGATTACGGAAAAGATCCCATATCCAAACCGAATTGTCCTGACCTTGCGTCAATAACCAATGACTGTCGGAACTAATCGCCATATTTTCAACCGACGGCATATTAATGAGAAACATTTTTCCCCAACTCAACGAAGCATGAGCCTGTCCAAGTATCCAATAAGCCGCCGAAGGAATTGACCGTCCAAGTTCTTCAAAAGTTTTAACCGAAGACAAAATGTCTTTCAAACTCTGTTCCGGGTCGGAAATGAGCGAAGCAACCGACTCCTCCAGCAATGTCTCCGCAGCGGCAATCCGAATAACTTCCGGTAACGATTTATTTGTCGCGTTTTCTTTTTTCAACGCAACCTTAGCCGCTCCCTCTGTTTTCACCGGCAACGCAATCTCAGACGGCAACGTTTCAAGTGGAACTGTTTCAAGTGGAACCTCTTCAAGTTTTTTTGTTTCAGGTTCGTCTTTTTTTAATTTATCTTTTTCGTTTTGAATCGTTGCCGTTTTTGTTGCGGTTTTAGTCGGCGATTCGGTTGCCGCCTCTGAAGGAATGATCGGTTGAAACGGAAAAAGAGATTGAATGACCGAATGATTTTCAGCCCATTTTGTTTGTGATAATTGATCCAAGATGATATTCTCTTTTGTTTTTTGAGCGTTCGGTTTATTTGTTTCAGGACGAACCGTTTCCTTCGCCAAACCGGTAACCGGCAATTCCGCGTTAGCCGGTTTCGGTTTAACAATTTCCGGTTTAAGCGTTTTCGGTTTATCAGTTTCCGATTTAGTAATTTCTGATTTAACAGTTTCCGATTTAACGTTTTCCTGTGATGAAGCGGTTGTCGTCTTCGGAAATAATTGTTGCGAATCCGTATTTTGATTAACCGTAACTTGAGCCGGCGAACTATCGGCTTGGACGTTTTTTTCGTCGTTGGTCAGAATAAAAAGGACGGAACCAAACAAGACAATTATTTGAATACTAACAGTCAACAGCAGCGTAATCCATTGTCGATAATCCCCAATGTAATCGGAATTTTCCGTAACTGTACAGGAATGTTGACGAAGAGAACAACCGCCGCCGCGATGATATTTCATTCGCGGACAATTTTTGGCGCGGCATTGTTGTAATTCGTCCGCGTTCAGATCGACAACAGATAGTTGCGGTAACGTTATTCCGTTTTTCGCATTAATTTTTGTCGAATTAATTTCCGGCGAACTGACTGGAAAATTTTCTGTATAGGAAACGCGTTGACAATGAGTTAATGGATTTTCACCGCCGCAAGCCGGACAGCTTACTTTTGTGGAATGTTCCGACGCGGCAAACTTGAACGCAAATCCGCAACATTCACATTGAATCGGTCTGGTTGTTTGCGCATCGATCATGAAATCCTTGCAATCCGTTTGCTAGAATTGTAATGGGAAACTCTAATAATTTGTTTTAATCACAGAATTATTGGTAACTGTCTATTTTATTTTTTTCTCTGACGCAACATTGGGGAATCTCTAAAAATACTTTTTACTTAATTGCTTAAATTTGTCCCTAAGGTCTCTTCTGTTCCTAACGTCCCTTTTTATAAAGACCTTAGGGACAAAAGGGATATTAGGAACAAATGATTCTTCATAAAACTTTATGGTTAAAAAATGAATTATTAGAGACGCCCATTAGTATAATCGACATTATAAATATCGTTGCGTTATTATCCGGCGCGGCGAAAACGTAACGCTTGATTATTTTGTTCGGGAAATGCTAACGTAACCGGAACGGATTCTTCCGGCGGACGATGGGTGGTCAGGAATTTTTCGAGGTCGGTTCCCACTGTTGCAAATAATTCCGACCAGGATTGACCAATTGCCTGACGATAAACGCGGAACGCCGGATACCAGAGACAATGTTCATCACGGCTAAGATTCCAACGCCAATCGGCTTTCGCCGGAAGAATCAGCCATGTTTTGGCTCCGAGCGCACCTGCCAAATTTGCGGCGTAACCGGGCGGTGTAATCACAAGATCAAGCGCAGTAATCAATGCCGCCATTTCGTCAAGATCATATTGAAACGCTTCGGGATACAAATGAACTTGTAACGAAACATTACGCCGATATTGTTCGATTTCCTTTTGTTTTGAACCGTGTTGTAAACAAATCCATGCGGCGTCTGCCTGATGACGAAGCATTAAATTGCGCAACTCAAACATTGGCAAAGCGGTTTGATATTCGGTTTCCGCCGTCCAACTGCCTTGCCAAAGAATACCGATTTTTGCAACTCCGCCGATTTCCGAAAGACGGTTTGACCATTTTGTCATACGTTCCCGATCAGGAACAAGATAAGTTTTACGAATCGGAAAATCTTCTTTGTGACGGCGAAAATAACGCGGTAAACTGCCAAATGCAATTTGTTCATCCAACGAAAGTCCCCAACAATTTGTGTGCCGGTCAATAGTTTCCGTAGCAAGCGGAACAACGGTTGCACGCGGAAATGACCGGCGAAACAAAGAATGTAACGACGATTCGCATTCGATAACACAATGCCCGACACTGTTAATCAAATCCGGCAAACAAGACGCAAACATAATTTCCGCCGCAATTCCTTCTTCAGAATAAGCAAGAACGGTTTTTTGTTCACTATTGTTATTGTCTTCGTTGTTTTTATCAAGATTGTTTTGATCAGGATTATTTTTATCAATACAATTTTTATTCATATTGTTTTCATTGATATTTCCGTTCCAGTTTGGCAAAAGATGCCGTTCCCAAGTTCCAAAAGTACAAGCGAGCCGAAATTCCATTGCGTCCCAACCGTTTTCGAAATCGCCAAGTGCGAGCAGTGATTGACCGCAACCGTAAATCGCTTGAGGCCATTCCGTACCAATAGGAAACATTCGTTGATAATACGGAATGGATTCTTCAAAGCGTTCTTCTTTTCGCAACGATTCCGCGAGAAAAAAATTGGCGTCCGGCGATGCCGGATCAAGCCGAGCCGCTTCGACCAATACCGGAATCGCTTCACGATGTTGGTTGTGAAGAGTGTAAAGATAGCCAAGCGTCAACCATGCCGATGCGTTTTCCGGTTGTAAGACGGTCAAATTTTTAAAACATGAAATAGCGTTCTCGGATTGATCAAGTTCAAAATAAAGTTGACCGAGATTCAAAATGAGGTCTGGATTATTGGGATTGAGGTTGTGCGATTCACAAAACGCATTGATTGCTTCGTGATGATGTCCCATCGCGCGATAAGCTAATCCGAGATGAAACTGCAAAACCGCCGACGATTGAATAATGTTGGAATCGGATTGATTGAACGTTTGAAGTTGGTGAAGGGCTTCCAGAAAATACTCAACACCTTCGGCAGATTGCCCATTTTGACATCGCAAAACTCCTAATCCATCTAGTGCGTACAGATTCCCGGAATCGCCGCGCAGAACATCTTGATAAAGTTCTTCGGCTTTAGCGGCATCTCCTGAAATTAAAGCGTTTTGTGCTGTTGTAAGTTTTTCGTCTTGGGTCATCGTTCCATTCCTTGAAACTCGTTATTATGTGAAAAGAGAACCGAGAATCTCTGTTTTCCTTAATTGTTATCGTCAATACATCCGCGAAAATTGATACAATCCGCAAAAATTAAAGCAATATCTCCAATTTTCAAATCATCTAATTTAAATATTTTATCCAAACTAACATTGCGCGATTTTTTTATTGCAAAACCTTATCTCTAATGTCCCTATCATCCCTAATATCCCTATATTGAAAATTTCAGAGACGTTAGGGATGATAGGGACTGATGAGACAAACGTCGCCTACCTCGCGATTACTGACATAAGGTAACTGCTAAAAACCTTGACAAAAACTATCGATAGTGTCGATTTTAATTTTGTCAAACAAAGGTTTTAAAAGTTCCTGTCAATAAATAACCACCCCAAATTTTGAAATAATCAGAAAATAAAAGGCTGCTTTTAACCGCGAAAAATGTATTGTATTGACGCAAGATTTCGGTTTGTGTATAATCGCTGCTTTGATGGACTTTGCCAATCTAAATGATACGAATTATTAATTAACCTTGATAATGATAAGGAGATGTTCCAATGTCAACAACCAATCTTCCCGACATACCAAGATTATCTCAGGGATGCTTCCGATTCGTAGGTTGCGCTGCGTTCCACCTACGGTTATGCACATCACACCCCTAGCGGGGTTAAAATGGAAATATAAATATTCCACTGATATATTACAATATTTTTAATAAATCGTCTGTTTTGTTGTTTCGTACTCTCAAAAAATAATCGGCGTAATCTGTGGATACCTTCCTTTTGTAATTTTCCCTATTCCGATAGAATTAATATACAATGAATATCCTGCTTGCTTTGGAAACAACTGAAAAATACGGCAGTGTTGCAATTTTGGACGGAAAAAATGTTCTGGCGGAAATCCAATTGCCACAAGACCGTCGAAGTTCACAAACACTTGTGCCGGCAATTGATGCGTTGTTTCAGAAAACAACTATTGTTCCGAATAATATTGTTTCTGTAGCGGTTATTATTGGACCTGGTTCGTTTACCGGTTTGCGGGTGGGAGTAATAACCGCTAAAATGTTTGCTTATGCCGTTGGAGCGGCAATTGTTGGAGTCAATACTTTTGAGGCGATTGCCGAAACTTGTTCTCATTTTGGCAACGATTATCTCTCTATCGGAATTGACGCTCAACGCGGTGAAGCGGTTGTTGCTTTGTACAAAAAAACGGGAATCGGTTACAAAATCATCGGGCAACCGGACTTGATTCGTGTTACCGATTGGTGGAAACAAGCGGAATACTTGGAAAATGTTATATTTACCGGTACTGCGCTGGAACGTTGGCACAATAAAGTTCCGAAAAATATTGTTTTGGCAGACGCGATGTTTTGGTTACCCCAAGCGTCTGCCGCCGGAAAAATCGCCGCGGAACGGATTGTTCGCCGTAATGTTACAGAAGATTGCTGGTCGCTCCTGCCGATTTATTCACGATTAAGCGCGGCAGAAGAAAAACTAATCGCCTGTAGAGATTAGTTGACGACTTCGACCGAAGCAAATTAACTTCTAATTTTTTTACTTTTAATTCAAATGTCTAACGTAGAAGTTCATTGGCATGAACATGCCGTTTCGCGTCAGGAACGTGAAACACTTAACGGTAACAAGGGATGTGTTTTATGGTTTACAGGTTTGAGCGCTTGCGGCAAAAGCACCGTTGCGAATCTGGTCGATCATTTGTTGCACCAATCGGGCAAACACAGTTTTGTACTGGACGGCGATAATGTCCGTCATGGTCTCAATGCTGGTTCTGGTATGTTAAAAGAGATTCACGGCGAGGAATTTGCCAAACGTTTTGGTCTTGGTTTTTCCGCTCAAGACCGTGAAGAAAATATTCGACGTATTGGAGCGGTGGCGAAATTATTTGCCGAAGCCGGTCTTATTGCGGTTACGGCATTTATCAGTCCGTACCGTGTTGACCGCGATCGTGTACGAACATCGTTACCGGAAGGCGATTTCATTGAGATTTTTGTTGATACGCCGATAACAATTTGTGAACAACGCGATCCGAAAGGGTTGTACAAAAAAGCCCGTGCAGGTGAACTGAAGGGTTTTACGGGAATTGACGATCCGTATGAAGTTCCAATCAATCCGGAATTAGTTCTCGATGGCGGAACAAAAACAGCAGAACAACTCGCCGAAGAAGTGATTGCCTTCCTGAAAACACGCGGAAAAATCTAGTTTGCCAAAAGATTTTTAATTAAGGCAATTTCTAAAAACTTGTTTTTTGATCGACTGAAATCGACCCCATTCGACTAAAATCGATTTTGGTCAATTTCAGTCGAAGTTTTTAGAAGTTCCCTTAATTGATTAATGGATTATTTGTCCCATTAG
>JAIRLW010000605.1 GCA_031259095.1 Planctomycetaceae bacterium
GACAACATGTTGGCAGAATATCATGATCGTTAAAAACATGTTCTCCTGTTAGAGACAACATGTTGGTTAAAACCGATGATCAGTAGGAATTTTACCAATTTTTACCCCAATAGTGTCCCTAACGGGACGGGAAAAAATTCCACTGAATAATTACAAAAATTTTTATTCTATTTGATCTCAATCAATCTCGGTCGATTTTATCTCGCGTTCCAAACCACAAATCACAAAAAAATTTTCCAGAAAAATATGAAATTGTCAAGGTGACTGGTAAAAGAGTTTTTTTTTGATATACTTTCGGGCTATGGTGTTAAACCTGTTGTTTCAAACAATGTATTCCCTTAACTGCCTTGCGAAATAAGGAACATCCGCTATGAATTTTATTGAGTCCGATAACATGCTTCGTTGTATTTTTTCCGGTAAACTCGATACGTTGACCTGTTCCAAAATTGAAGAAACCTTGAACCAACGAATTGCCGGTTTTTTGGAAAAACAAGATGTTGCCTGTCTTGTTTTCGATCTTTCGGAAGTCGATTATGTTTCCTCTGCGTTTCTCAGGATTTGCCTTTGTCATTTCAAAGCAGCCGGCAAGAAAAATTTCCGAATCGAAAATCTAAAGCCGGACGTTCGTCATGTATTTATGATTTCGGGATTCACAGAAATTATGAACATTGTGTGAAAAGGCAGCCCGAAAAATTCTGAAATATTT
Organism: Planctomycetaceae bacterium; assembly: GCA_031259095.1. GTDB lineage: Bacteria > Planctomycetota > Planctomycetia > Pirellulales > Thermoguttaceae > WRKP01. The sequence continues at coordinate 707 of JAIRLW010000605.1, forward strand.
GAAATAATAAATAATAGCGTTGTTGACAACGCCAACCCAAGATTTCAGCAACCCTATTTTTCTTCCAACCAACCAACTGTAATGACCGATCCTGTTTTACCATCTTATCCGCGTTGGGACTATCCCGACTATCATTCCGGCGAGACGGTTGCGCTTTTTATTCCGTGTTTTATTGATCAATTTTTTCCGACAGTGGGTATTGCAACCGTTAAATTGCTTGAAGGTGAAAAAATCCCGTTGGAATTTCCAACGGAACAAACCTGTTGCGGACAAGCGGCGTTTAACAGTGGTTACTGGACGGAAGCAAAAAAAGTGATGGAACATTTTGTCGAAGTGTTTCGTTCTTATCGTTGGATTGTAACGCCGTCCACTTCCTGCGCCGCGATGTGCCGCGTCTTTTTCGAACAACTCGACCCCAACTCCAAAGCCGCAACTCTCGGTAAACGTGTTTTCGAAATCAGCGAATTTCTCGTCAATATTCTTGGCAAAACGGATTTTTCATCGCGTTGTGAAAAAAAAGTCGCGTTACATATTGGTTGTCACGGACGACGCGAACTTGGGATTGTCGATCCGCCGCTGCGTTTGTTGGAAAATATTCGCGGTTTGGTTTACACGCCCATTCCCGATATGGAAGAATGTTGCGGATTCGGCGGGACGTTCAGTGTCAAAATGGCGGGAACTTCCATTGCGATGGGAAAACGCAAAGCGGCCAATATTGTGGCGAGCGGGTGTGAATTGGTTACAACTCTTGATATGAGTTGCGTGATGCACTTCGGCGGAGTCATGCAACGCGACCCAACAACGAAAAATATCCCAATTGTCCACCTCGTCGAATTACTAGCCGGATAAAAAAATATCGTGAATTATGGGAACTTCTAAAAACTTCAACTGAAATCGGTCAAAATCGATTTTAGTCGAATTGGGTCGATTTCGGTCAATCAAAAAACACGGCAGGCGATGTTTCTCCTGAAATTTTTTGATTAATCGCGTCGGCGCGGTCTTTTAGAAAAAAGCCGCTTACCTTGTATTTGCAAGCGCAATCGGTATTACCCCTTGTTCCTGAGATTTCATTTGTCCTTAATATCTCTACACGGAATATGTTAGGGACGTCAGGGACTTTAGAGACAAATTGGAACATTAAGGATAAAGGATTTTTAGAGGTTTCCATTGATAGTAAAAAATTTCGATTACAAATTGTAAATCACCGATTACCAATCACAAATCCTGATTCAATAACCAATTACAAATCCCGATCCAATGCCGTCAAGCCGGTCAACATGACTTGTTTTCGGAGCCATGGATAAAACATGACCGGTATTTTTGCTGTTTTGAGCCAAAGTTGCCATCGCAACAGGCGGAGATTTTTATGGTATGCTGAAGAATTAAATCCGTTAACGCCAAATGTTTGCGCGAGATAATACGCGCTGGTCAACGCCGGACTGATTCCTTCGGCGGAACTAGGGCTGATCAATCCGGCGGCTTCGCCGATCAGGAAAACACGTTCCGAGCCGAGACATATCGACCAAGGATTCAACGGTCGAAACAACATGCCGGCTTCACGGCGAAAAGAATTATCAAAACGGAATCCGATTTTGTTGAGTTTTATTCGGAGACGTTCAAACATTTCCCGTGTTCTGTTTCCTTGAGGAATGGCGCCGCCGAAAATAATTTGCTCATTTTTTGGAATCATCCATGCGTAAAAATTGGTAATAGCCGAATCAAAGATTCCAACATAATCATTGCGAAAATCAATTCCGGTTTGTTTGAAATTTTCCGGCAACACTGCGGATAAGTCAAACCATTCTTGTATGGCGGCATAACGTTTGGGGAGGGGCTTTTCGACAAAAAATTCCCGCCGAACCGTCGAAGAGGAACCGTCCGCTCCAACCAAAAAACGTACACGTTCCGACCGGAGTTCTTTTTTTTCCGTGAAAAAAATTTCCAAACAATCGTTGCCGACTAATTGAGAACGCCGATAAACCGTATCGGTTCGGATATCGACGTCGGCGGGAATGAGCGAAACGAGCCAACGATCAAAGATTTCACGATCAATATTGACGTACTGACGAGCGTAATGGCGAACTAATTGAGATTGCAAATCCCAAACGGCAACACAAGAGGGTTGCGGAGCGGCCAGCGCTTCGCGCGGCAACGCCAGATCGAGTTTTGCCAACATTTTTTGCGATTCCGGCGTGAGAATTCCGCCGCAACATTTTTTCCGTTGATGGTGCAACAACAGGACGCGGCAACGTCCAGACAAAAGTCGGGCTAAAGTTGCTCCTGCCGGACCCGCTCCTACAATTGCCACATCATACATAACGGAGATTGCCTAACATTTCCAAAGTTTACCGCCGATTTTATCTGATCCAAAACCGGAGTTGCAACAATTAAGGGTCCTTCTAATAATTCATGTTCCCCAAAACAAACGAATCATTGTAACCCCTTTTCAAAAAATGACGATGGGAACGTTGAAAAAAATCCAGCATTTATTCAGTAGATTCATTACCGGTTTATCTGCATAAGGCAGGCGATGTTTCGCCTGAAACATCGTGTTGGCGATAGCCGGCGGCCCCTGTGGGCGGCAGGAAGTCGGATCGTCGGACGGAAGGCAACACCAATGGCTGTCCGAACACAGGGTCAAGTCGGCTATCGCCGACGCGACCTTGGGACACAAGGTTGCCTGCCACACAAAATCGCCCGCCGCACAATGCCGCCGAATTATTCTGTTACCGAATCGACACGCCGCAGGAAAGGCAAACCTTCTGGTATTGAGTCAATCTCAACCGGCGCGGTCTCTCAGGAGAAAGGATCGCCTGCTTGCTAAGAGACCAATTAACTTTTTAGCAACTTCTAAAAATGATTGATTGACTTTTTCCGGTGAATCGTGATAATGACGGTCGTTTGTTTTGGCGACTCACGGTGATCAACGGCATCAATCAATCTATGGTCAAACGTGTTACGCGAACACGGTCAATATTATGATTCAACGGCGTCTTCTTTTTGGGTTTTTGATTATTGTTATCCTGCTGATTCTTTGCTGGTTGGACGTAAGTATTTCCCACTACGGTCTGACACGCGAAATTATTTGGCTTCCTCGCGGGATTGTTTTGTTACCGTCTTACATGATTTGCCTTGTGTTTTTAACACGGGAAGTTCTCCGCATTTTGAATGCCGCCGGTTTACGTCCGCTCGCTTCCACCGTTTATCTTGGCAATTTACTAATTGCCCTGAGTTGCTGGCTTGCCAATGTGTTTCAACAATACAATCTTGAAGTGCTTCATGTCACCATGTCAAAAGGCGGTTGGCAATGGGCTTCGACTGCCAGTTTTTGGGCATTGCTTGCCGTTTCAGCCGGAGTGATTTTGTCGTTTGCCGCAGAAATGCGGCGTTATTCTCATCCCGGCGGTGTTACCATCAACTTGTCAGGCGCCGTGTTTGCAATTGCCTATCTCGGTCTGCTCTCGTGTTTCATGATTCAACTCCACATGGCTTATGAAATATGGGCAATTCTTTCACTTGTGATTGTTGCTAAAATGTGCGACAGCGGAGCGTACACGGTCGGAAAACTGATCGGACGGCATAAAATGACGCCGGGACTGAGTCCGGGAAAAACGATTGAAGGAGCAATAGGCGGTATTCTGTTTTCATGTTTTGGCTCATGGTTCTGGTTTGTTATTGCGCTGCCATTTTGTAACGAAGGCAATCCGACGCCATGGTACGGTTGGTTTCTGTTCGGAGTTGCGATTGCATTAACCGGAATGGTCGGCGATTTAGCCGGTTCACTCATTAAACGAGATAGTAATATGAAAGATTCCGGTCATGCGGTTCCCGGTTTTGGCGGAGTTTTGGATGTTTTTGATTCGTTGCTCATGGCTGCGCCGATTGCTTATCTTTTCTGGGCGTTTGGATTGGTCAGTCCGGGAAAACATCTCTAGGGAACTTCTAAAAACGCGATTTTTGATCGACCCAATTCGACTAAAATCGATTGTGGTTCATTTCCGCCGAAGTTTTTAGAAGTTCCCTACAGGTCGTTTTTCATTTATTTAACTTTTCTTCGTCTTCCGTTCCGCAGGCGGTTTTTTTGGTTTTCAATGAACGGTGAGCGGTTTTCGACGCCGCACAAGATTTACAAGAAGTCGATTGGGATAAATCAATAGGTTTCTTGCAATCCTTACACCGTTTACTTGCTGAATTGTCGGCGCATGGCGGAAGCAATTGTGCGGTTTGTGGTTGTACTTCCTTTGATGGCGACAACAATGTTCCAAGATTAGCGGACGGCGGAGTTGGAATTGGTTGCGGTACCGGCACGGCAGTTACTCCGGTATAAGAAGGGCGTTGTTCAATAATTCGCCGTAACTCTTCCCGCGAATACATCGGATAAGGGGTTGCTGCGGAAAGCGGAGTCTGTTTCGCACTGAAATTCGGCGGCAACGGCACAGGTTGAACATAATCTAATGGACGCGGTCCGGCAAAAATTCCGTTGAATGTTCCCGAATGACCGGAAACAACCGGTTGATCTTTGATACTGATTTCCGCATAAGGACCTAATGCCGCCGGTTCTACACCCGGACATTGTGCCAAACGGTATCCCCAACGATTTTCACAACAACTTGTCCATGAAGCGTTAGGATAACCGAGAATCAGTTGAAACCGGCTTGGTTTGTCGGTAATGATAACCGGATCAGGATCATAATAACTTGCGTATTGAACCTGCGGACGATTTTGTTCCCGACACGGAAGTGTTGAGAGCAAAAGGTTTAATTTCGATTGATGTTCAGGAAACGCTTCGGGGTCAGCGGCATAACCGGGTTGGTAAGGAACAACGTGAATCCGATGCGTTAAGGGATCACGATGATACGCAAGATAGGGAACGGTCGTGAAATTCAAGGGAGCCGAAACGCCGGTTTCGATTAAATCAGTTTCACTGTCCTGTTCCTGTTGCGGTTTTTCCACACTGAAAACCGTTTCCCATTCGGTTTGGTTCTTTTTGGCGTCGTTTTCTGTGTTTTCTGTGTTTTCCGTTTCTGCGGATTCTTCGTCAATCGCTGTAGCCGTACTGCTCGGCAACGCAACCGATTGAGAACTTCCTGCCGAATAATAGGAACCGAAGGCATAACTTCCCGGCTGGAAAAGCACGCGTTCCGGAATTTGAGCGTTTACTTGAATCGCCAAAAAACTCGTTACTAAAACGAGAACGATACCGAAACTTGTCAAACGCATAGGTTAAGCCTCCAACGATTCTGAAAATAAATTGTAGGAATAAAAAGGATGAAATCCCGTTTAATTTTTAGTCTAGAAAATACCTACTTAACCTTCGAATTGTTTGGCTTTGAAACCGCAAAAAATCCGGTCAAAAAAATTCCTTTTTGATAAAATTCTGTAGATTGTATCGATTATAACAAACACAAAACTTTTTTTTCCGCGAATCATCGTGAGGTGGGCGATGTTTCGCCTGAAACGCAGCGTTGCGTCCTGTCAGAATTCCAAACGACAGGAAATGATAGATTTCCATCCGCCACAGGAACAAGCCGGCTACTGCCGACGCGATGTTTCGGCGAAACATCGCCTACCTCTTGATTTTTGACACATCCCCCAAAAATCTGAAATAATCAGGAATTTTTCAAGACGCTTATAAATCGTTATCCTGCCAAGATGTAAAACAATCAGTATTTTTATTGGTATTGCTAGTTTAACTGCACTTTCTTAAAAAAGTAGTTTAATTTCCTTATTTCTAAGTATTTTTATTTTTTTGGTCTGTTTGCTTTCCGATATAAAGAGTCCCCCAATTATTCCTGTTTTTCACGCAAAAATTGTATTCGCCCTGAAAGGGCGGCGTCTTTGTCCCTAATGTCCCTTTGTCCCTAAAGTCCCTTGATCTAAGGGACCATTGGGAGACGGAATCCCCCCAGGCGGCGTCGGACGGCTCAAAAGGAGCAGCCAATCCTTCGCCGTCAAAATCTGATCCGCACGCGGACCAGGAAACCAATCTGATCTGTTAGGCATAAATCATTCCTTTGCTGTAAAATTTTTGATAAAACAGAACTAAATCTTAAATGTAATATATCAGTGGAATTTTCCAAAACGTCTTCTAACAGTTTTCGCAAACCTTATTTTCAACCTTATTTTTTCCTAACAAAACAACCTCAGTAGCAATGAATCCCGCCAAAACCGACCTTATTACCTTATTACCTCATGATTCGTTTATGTTTTTAATGAGGTAATAAG
>JAIRLW010000640.1 GCA_031259095.1 Planctomycetaceae bacterium
GTTGGCGATACCATTTACGATGCATCAATTTTGACCCGATTAAAAAATGTCCGTCAACAGATGGTCGAACGCAGCACCCATGAAATTCAACGTCAACGCGAGCGTTTCCGTACATCGGAACTCAACGGAGACAAGTAACAACGTAATGGTTTATTTGCCCCACAAACAACATAAACCCTTACGGATTGTTTTGATCACCAAAATGAAACTGCTATGAAATATCGAAACGCTCTTACTCTGATCGAACTGCTTGGCACACTAATCATCTTGTTGGTGTTGGTCACAATAGTAGCGCCATGGATTCAGTCCCAACACAAAATGACTCATTTTTCTAATCACCTGCAACAAATTGCTCTCGCTTGTCAGGCTTACAAGGATACGTATGGTTCATATCCGCCTGCTTTTGTTACCGATACTGAAGGAAAACCGCTTTATAGTTGGCGTGTCCTGATTCTTCCTTTTCTTGAACGAAAAAATCGAATTGCCATAAACAGATCAGAACCTAAAACGTAACGTCATATTAACGTTGTTTGCGAGATTTGTCCATTTGGAAAAAAAGAATCTATCTGATATATTCATTGCACTTTAAAATTCGGTTTTAATTTTTTTTAACGCAAAATAACATTAACAGCAATAGCGATAGTATCAGTGTATTTTCATGTTTATAAATTTCAGTTGTCAATCAATATTCCAGTCCCGCAGGGACGACATTTTATGAACCGTATGCTTCAGCATACGGCAGCAGACCATTAACACCAAGTCCTGCAAGGACGACACTTTTATTGTTGTATTGACGTCATCGCATGTCCAAAAAAGTGTCGTCCCTAGCGGGAATTTAGTGGGTGAGCATGTCGATCCGTAGGCTAAAGCCTACGGTTAATAAAAATGTTGTCCCTAGCGGGACAGGGAAAAATACGTGAAATTATTTTTCGTTATAAAAACTGAATTTTAAAGTGCAATGAGTATATTGACCGGACAACGATCCCACAAATTCCGAAATAATCAGTAAATTGACGATACTTTATTGATATTCCCTATTCAATGAAAATATTAATTGATCAGTTAATGAATCGTAGCGGCATCAAGTTTGGAACCAGCGGGGCGCGAGGACTTGCGGTTGATATGAGCGATTTTGTTTGTTTTGCTTACACGCTCGGTTTTTTACAATATGCGGTTGCCGCTGATAATTTGGAAATAAACCGCGTTGCGGTCGCTTACGATCTTAGAGATAGTTCGCCGCGAATTGCCCGTGCGGTTCGTAAAGCCGTTCATTATTTCGGGTTGAAACCAATTGACTGTAAAACAATCCCAACGCCAACCGTTGCTCTGTACGGATTATTAGAAAAAATTCCGGCAATAATGGTTACCGGAAGTCATATTCCGGAAGATCGCAACGGTATTAAGTTTCATTTACCAAGCGGCGAAATTCTCAAAAACGACGAGACCGGAATCAAACATCAAACAATTGATGTTCCCGATGAAATGTTTGACTCCAACGGAATGTTAAAACCCAACGAATCAGACGTTCCATCCGAAACCGACAACGGCGAAGCCAAACAGCGTTATCTCGACCGATTTCTGAACGCTTTCTCTCCCGGTTTTTTGACAGGTTTCCGCATTGGGCTTTATGAACATTCTGCGGTGGGGCGTGATTTATTGTACGAATTATACGCAGCCTTAGGCGCGTCCGTAACACGTTTAGGACGAAGTGAAACATTTATTGCGGTTGATACGGAAGCGGTTCGGGAGGAAGATCAGTTTCTTGCACGAAAATGGGCAACCGGTTATTCGGAAAATCCGCCTTTCGATGCGATTCTCTCCACCGACGGCGATAGTGATCGTCCGTTGCTGTTCGATGAACACGGCGAGTGGATTCGCGGCGATATTGCGGGAATTTTAACCTCGCGTTTTCTGCTGGCGGATTGCGTGGTAACGCCGGTCAGTTCCAGCACCGCTTTAGAACGTTCCGGTTGGTTCAAAAAAATTATTCGGACAAAAATCGGTTCGCCGTATGTGATCGAAGTCATGCAAAACGCGGTGTTACGCGGCGATAAACGTGTGGTTGGTTACGAAGCCAATGGAGGATTTTTAACCGCTAGTTCCATTTTGTTCGACGAAGAAGAATCAAAACGTCCGTTATTGCCTTTGCCGACTCGTGATCCTGCGATTGTTCATATCGCCACTCTTCGCTATGCCAAAGATGCTGGTGTGCCGCTTTCGGAAATGGTTCATTATTTGCCGCGACGCATTGTGATGAGTGATCGTCTTCAAAATTTTCCAACCGAACTTTCGCAACGTAAAATGGAAGAACTCGCTTCCGGAGGCGAAGAAATGATTCAACTTGTGTTTGCAACATTTGGTGACTTGCAAACAGTCGATCAAACCGATGGAATTCGTATGATGTTCGGCGATCAGGATATTGTTCACCTGCGACCATCGGGCAATGCGCCGGAGTTACGTTGTTACACTGAAGCAGACACGAAAGAAAGAGCATCGTCGTTACTGTACCGAACCATGACCATTCTCGATACTTGGCGGCGGCGTTCTCAACATGATTCTTATCCCTATCAACAATAGGGTATTTCTAAAAACATCGGTCGGCGATAGCCGACTTGCCCCTGTGAGCGGCAGGAAATCAGAATAAAAAATGTACGGTAATACCGATTACCATGTTGAATCTGATTCACTGCAACCTTTCGTCGAGAAAGGTTGCCTACCACTGAGGTTGCCTCTAAAAATATCATTTGCCAAAAGATTTTTAATTAATTGATTAATTGATTATTTGATTATTTGTCCCCTTAGTCCCCATCGTCCCTAAAGTCTTTTTTAGAGGGACTTTAGGGACTAAAGGGACTTAGAGATTAGGGACAAATGATTTTTCATAAAACGTTTTCTCAACGTGAGATAGAGCGTCCTTTTCGCGGAACTTCGATAATCATCGGTTGCACATCGCATTCGATTCCGGCAATTCGTTTCGGTTCATGGGCAATCGTTCCCGGTTGAACGTGTGCCGCCGGTTTACCTTGAAACTGTTCCATAATTTT
>JAIRLW010000087.1 GCA_031259095.1 Planctomycetaceae bacterium
CGCGGATATTGAACCTTCACGTCTTGTGGTTGAAAATTCAACATCGCATCTTCTAACGGTTGTCCATCAAGTGTTACAACACCTGATACCGGAACCAGTCCGCTCAAATTGGAATCAGAACAACCGGCGACACACAAAGAAACAAAAACAACAAAAAGTAAATAACGTTTCATAATAATTGTTTTGGTAAAAGATTAAAATTTGGTAAGTATTCCAACTAATTATTCCAACTACTTGTTTCAACAAACCTCATTTCCACCTAATTTTTTTAACAAAACAACCTCAGTAGTAAAAAACGCAACATAGACCAACCTTATTGCCTTATTTACAAATCGTATTTTTAACAATAAGGTAATAAGGTTTGTATTTTTAGGGATTCATTGCTACTGAGGTTGTTTTGTTTGGAAAATTAGGTAGAAATAAGGTAATTAAAAGGACATGATTTTCATGACCGCCGGTCAACGGCTTGCGGTTATGAAAATAAACATGAACGGTTGCGGCAAAATATTGCAACTAAAATGATTTTGCTTCGCCGCCGTCTATCGACCCCAACGCGCCCCAAATACCAAACGGTGATATTCCGGTAATGTGGGAGATGTTATTGGCGGCGGTAAAGGCAGGAGCGCCAGGAGTTTCCGACTCAATCGTATCGGAAATAAAATGGACGGAACCATCCGCATACGCAACATTAACTCCGCCGTTATGATAACTACTCGCGGACACTTGGACTTGTACCTGCGACGTCCAAGTTGTACTGGAAGTACTTGCCGCTGAACAATTTGGCGAGTTCGGCGGAAGTATGGCGCTGAACATACTAATCGTTGGTCCGCCATAATGAGCGGCACGTCCTAATCCGCCTTTAATCGTATCACTTGAATCAAATCCATTTTTATAGGTTAAACAAGTTTTAGGATTCGTTGTTACTGAGTTGGAAGTACCAAGCCGTAATGAACCCTTAAAAATTCCGGTTGCTCCTTCGTTTGTGTCTTTATTAGAAGATGCGGTACAACGTTCACCGAATATAATTGTGTTACTTAATCCATCAGGAACACTTGCAATATTCTTTTTTGCGTCTTCCGTATTATTTTGATACGAAAAAAATGATCGGAGGAACTTATCTTTATAAGGTGAAGTTGTACTGCCGTTAGGGTGTGAAGATGCAATACGGTCTCCCGCAGAGGCGGCATAACTGCAAGTTGCGGAATTTTTCAAAAAAACGTAACTATCAGCAGCGCCTGTATCAGGAACGTCATTGGCATTTCCATCCGAAGGACAAATTAACGCCGAAATTTTTTTGCCGTAAGCACGATAACGAACGTCATTTCCATCGGCATTGGCAGTCAACGTGTTTACTGCCGCAGTGTAACCTGTCGTAACAGGATTAGGGTAAAGCGCCATCACCTCGTCATATCGGGCGGATTGTTCCAAGAATGGATATAACCAAAAGACAGGACCGTAATTAAGACGACCAGATTGTCCTAAATCGGTGATTGGCGGAGTTGAATCTTTAACATCGTAGAAGTTGTGAGTGGCGAGAGCGAGTTGTTTGAGATGGTTCGTACACTGCATTCGCTGTGCGGCGCCGCGTGCGGCTTGAACGGCTGGTAACAGAAGAGCGATTAACATGCCGATAATCGCAATCACGACAAGAAGTTCTACAAGAGTAAAACCCCTTCGATTACCTAGCCCCCCCCCCCCTTCCTAAATTAACATTTGTCTGCGGCAACGGAAGCGACAGGTTTTCCAGCGAAAACGCTGAACGTAAACTCAGTACAGTCAAGCCGATCAGTGTGAAAACTGCTTGTCCGAACAGGTTCAAAAAATTTAACAAGGTGAACATAGGTTGTCCTTTCCTAAAAAGTGTTTGAATGTTTTTGGCAACACGCCAAAAAACAAATTGTGCAAAATTCATGCCATATCGAAAAAAAGAGCAAAAACCGTGATATTGCCGGATAAAATCCTCGTTTGGATAAAACCGTGATATTTCACGGCTCAACTATAGATAATATCACGGCAAGATAAGTAAAAAAGTGTCCTGTTCTATTAGGAATGTTAAGCGTTGAAAAAAAAAAGATACTCGTTACTGTGGTGCAAAAAATATCAGAGCGTTCACAGACTAGCATGTGAATTTCCGCATATTATAGTAAATCTGAAATGTTAAGCAAATATTAAGATTGTGTTAAGGTTGCGCTAAGTTTTAATTTTTTTTTTCCGACAACCAAATTTTCTAAATTCAAACACATCTAAAAAATTCCGCAAGGGGGGAACTCGGAAAATAAAGAAATTTTTCTAGCGTTTATGGACAGATTGTTAAAATGGGTAAAAATTTTTCAGATTGTTTCGGCATTTTGTGAGATAATGATTCACGTCAAAAATCCAATTGGGAATCTCTAAAAATATCGTTTGCCAAAAGATTTTTAATCAATTGATATTATCCCTAATGTCCCTAAAGTCTCTATAAAAAGGGACATTAGGGACAGTTGGGACTTAGGAACAAATGATGTTGATTTTTCATAAAACGTTGTGGTGAAAAAACAAATTTTTAGAGATTCCCAAGTATATCTGTTTACGTTACTGGAATATTGGAACGTAACGGCGGTACCGAATTGGAGTCCGGCGCGTCAAGAAGCGGACGGCGTTGTAATTTCGGTTCCGTTTCAGGTTCTTTTTCGTTGTCGCGAAATATGGACGGCGGTTCGTCATCTAAGAGCCTGTTGACGGTACGATTCTGTAACGTATTCGATTCTCGTTCGTTTTGACGGATTTCAGCATCCTGAATCTGGTTGGAACTTTTTTTCATCTCCTCTAGCGACAGACTCGTTCCTTTCGGATCCAAGTTTTTCGTAACATTACAAATATCCTGAGTACAGGCGCAAGGATTTTTGTTGCAAAACTTGCAGGTGTATGCGAAAGGAACCTGACCGGCAAAACCGGGTTGATCACATTCGCACGGGTCTTTATGGCACAACGGACAAGACCAACGGAATGAAAACGGACGCGCATAACCCGCAAAAAGTGACGGATTCCAATGCGGTCGGTAATAAGGCGCCGGATTATAGTACACTGGAAATTTTCTCGCTCCATTATTGTACATGTCAAGAAGCGGACGCGGAATAACCGACAAAAATCGCGGTTCTTTATACGGGTTGAACTCGCCGCGCCGTCCAAAACCGTCATCGGCATGTTCACACGGATCGCTTCGGTGTTCACGGCAAGCATCGCAGGTTCCGCATGGCTCATCGCCGGCGGTTAAATCGCAAGAGTTCGGCATATTTTGGCTGCGCGGCTGAACACAATGTCGGCACAATGTCTTTTCGCACGGAAAACCCGCCTGACACATTTTACATTGACCACAAGGAGTTTTAGGATTTTCGTCACAGAGCGGACAGGTTTTCGGTTCAAACCCTTCGATTTCCTGATCGCATTGATCTTCGGCAATCCGGCGGCGACGTTCCGTTTCGGAAATCTTGGCGTAACGATCACGCTGAACCGCACCGGACGTTTTACCCTGAATAAATTTCGGCTTCACGCCAACCGTTTTCGGATTCGGATACGAAAACGAACTTGTCGGAATTTCGTGACCGGAAACTCCTTGCATAAACAAAAAAATCAAAACGAAAAACACTAAACTAATTTTCAGATTGTTGCAACGAAAAAACATGAGATTCTCCTTAAATCGTAAAATATTCTTTTATATTTCCGCTCAATAATATTTTTCCAAAGCGTTCAAAACACAACGGAATTTTGTTTCTGCGGGACAAACAGATTGATGATCACCAATATTCGTGAACATCGAAACGCGATTGCAATATCATAGGTTGCTTTTTGGCGCTGTGCCGCCGGATTATAGAATTTCCAGAAAATAAATTTTTTCTTCAAACAGATAATCGCTAAAATCGTTAAAATCCGTTTCTTTTTCAGCAATTTTTCGTATTGTCTGGAAAACAACCTAGAACCTCTAAAAATACCTGACTATTTCCTAAACACAACTTCGATTGATGATTCAAAAATCATTCGTCCCTTTTGGCTCTAATCGTCCTTTAGTCCCAAAGTTTAGAGTCAGAAGGGATTTAGGGACGTCAGGGACAAATTGGGACAAATAATTCTGTGATTAAAAAAACGCACATGCGGCACAAACCACACATCACCAATTCACGAATCAAGGACGTCTTTTTCTCTATTTTTGGCTAATTCGTTGGTTTCGTCTTCATATTTTTTCGTTAATTTTTGAATTTCCTCTTTTGTTTCGTCGCGGATATCTTCGGAGAATATTTTATTTTTTTCCGATTGTTCCGCGATTTTATTACCGTCGCGCCGGACGTTTCGGATGGCAACTTTGGCTTCTTCGCAAAGTTCATGAATTCGTGTTACCATTTTTTGACGGACTTCTTTGGAAAGCGGCGGAATATTGATCCGAATCACACGACCATCATTGTTCGGCGTGTAACCGAAATCGGAAACAATAATTGCTTTTTCAATATCTTTAAGAGTGACGGTATCGAATGGGCGAATAACAATTTGGTTCGGTTCAGGACACGCAACCGTTGCAATCGTTTTAAGCGGACACGGGGAACCGTAAGCATCAACTTTAATCGAATCAACCAATCCGGGATTGGCGCGACCGGTTCGGATTCCGGTCAGATTTTGTTTCAATTTTGCGACCGCTTTTTCCATCCGGTCTTCAACATCCAACAGAATTTCATCGGCTTCCATAAATTATCCTTTCAAAAAATAATCAAATTAACTGTATTAACTATAACGATTAGGTTTTCGGATCATACCATTGTCCCGAATGCAACACGCCATGTTTAACGTAACAATGTTCGCATCACAGACTCGTTTCCGCAAAAGAATAATCAATATAACATGTTCGACTGATTAGTTCAATAGATAGGACAACGATCATTTTCTGATTATTTCATATTTTGGAAGGATAATCGTCTATATCAAAAAATCAAGAGGTAGGCGATGTTTCGCCTGAAATTTTTTGATTAATAACGTTGGCGATAGCCGACTTGACCCTGTGAACGGACGGAAATTGGAAAACCGGCTCAACCGTTGCAATCTTTCGGCGAAAGGTTGCCTACCAGACGCAGGGTTTTCATAAATCTTTACTATGAAAGGATTTACGGAAACATATAAGTTGCGGTTCACTGCCGGGTTCACTCCTCAAAATGGCGTTGTTCACCAGGGACAGGAATTGATGTAAACTATTGATTATAAACGGGTTATGAAATATTTGGGTGCAAACACACATTAAGATGCTCACTTTAAAGCAACTTTGATGTTATTATT
>JAIRLW010000130.1 GCA_031259095.1 Planctomycetaceae bacterium
ACCGGAGCGAGATTACGGTTACGTCCGAAAGTGATGACGGTGGCGACAACAATTGCGTCATTGTTACCGATATTCTGGAGTACACGTACAGGAGTTGAGATTATGCAGCCGCTGGCAACTCCGGTAGTTGGCGGAATGATTTCCAGCCTGTTACACATTTTAATCGTAACGCCGGTTTTGTTTGTCATGTTACACCGTAAAGCGCTGACCATCAAAGAACCCGTCGCCGAAAATTCGTCATTATTCAATGGATGAGGTTGTTTCCTCAGAAAAATAAGGTTTTTGGTAAATTCGACTGAAACGTTATAAAAATTTAAACATGATACGGAGTAGAACTCAAATAATTAATATGAAGAATTATTTTCATCAATTGCTCAATCGTCGGACGGTTATTCTTATTATAACGGCAATGTTACTTCCGATTTTTCTTTGTGTTTCGATTTCGGTTGGAGCGGCGTCAGTTCCAGTTACGGAAACGATTCGGATTCTTTGCGGCTATGATTCGGAGTCTCGATATTTGTACATTATCAGGGACATACGGTTACCGCAATCTTTAGCGGCAATTTTAGCCGGCGCGGGTTTATCGGTTGCGGGGGCAACGATGCAAAGCGTGTTACGGAATCCGCTTTGTTCTCCGTTTACATTGGGCATTTCAAGCGCGGCGGCATTCGGAGCCGCTGTAACATTGTATCTTAGCGGCGGTGAAATTTCACTTGCGGATAACATGTTGTTCGGTTCCAATCATTTTTTTGCAACAACACGGATTGGAGTTTCATTGGGAGCCTTTTTCTGTGCGATAATTACAACCGTTATGGTAATTTTACTTGGTCAGGTTCGCGGAACGCGATCAGAATCAATTATTTTAGTTGGAGTGGCGTTTAGTTCTCTTTTTTCTGCGGCGTTGATGTTCCTTCAATACATCGCCGACGATTCGCGTCTTGCGGCAATGGTTTACTGGACATTCGGCGATACTGCCCGCGCGACATGGAACAGTCTTATTCTGATGACGGTTTGTGTTTTACCGGCGTCCTTTTATTTTTTGTATCACAGTTGGAATTACAACGCTCTGGCACTTGGCGAAGAATCCGCGCGCAGTCTCGGCGTTCCGGTTCGTCAGTTACAAATATTTACCATGTTGTTTGCTTCGCTGCTTACAGCGGTGTTGGTGTCGTTGCTTGGAATTATTGGGTTTGTCGGTTTGGTGGTTCCCCATGTTGCCCGACTTTGGATCGGATCAGATCATCGTTTTTTGTTACCGTTTTCACTGTTGTTCGGCGGTCTTTTATTGCTCATCGCCGATACCTCAGCGCGATTGATTTTTGCACCAAGAATTTTACCGGTTTCGATTCTCACCGCGTTTATTGGTGTTCCTGTTTTTTTATCATTACTGCTCGGAAAACGAACACAACTTTAATCGAGAGAGTAGTCCGCAGATGACGCTGATTTTCGCAAATTGTTTTTAAATTATGTGAAAACCGCGAAAAATTTGTTTTATGAAAAATCATTTGTCCCTAATGTCTTTTTTTATAGGAACATTGGGGATGATGGAGATATTAGGAACAAATAATCAATTAATCATTAATTAAAAGAATCGAAAATCTTTTGGCAAACGATATTTTTAGAGATTTTCGTGTTACGATTATTTCTTCGCGCAATTATGCGAGATCACGGTCTTCGAAGAGCAGCAAGGACACCAGCAATGCGGCTGAGCAGTACAATGCGGCATATCCAACCGCAAAAAGTACGTAATACCATGAAACAGTTTTTCCCATCGCCACTGCTGTTTCCATACTAAAATGGTCAAGACACGGCAAAAAAGCGCTAACAAAATTAGCAATAAAAACCACCATCGGAAGTTGACCAACCGACGATTGAACAATGACCGGAATAATATTGCCCAAAAGATAAATCAATAAGGAGATCGTCAGATTCGGAAGAAGCGGTAATCGTGTCGAAATGGCAATCGCCACCGCCGCAAGAATAATTGTTTCCAAATACGCCAACGCAAGACCGGGCAAAATATCATAAATCGCCTGAGCACATTCAATCGCCTTCGGAACATCCTTCGCCGACTCCCTCGCATCATAAACAACCTTGTATGAAACCGTATTAAGAAAAAACGTTCCAAGAATCAAGAAAATTAACGTTACCGCAATCATCACCCCGACATATTTGCCAACAATAAAATTCCTACGGTTCAACGGTTTGGCAAGAGCCATGAGCGCGGTTTTGCCGTCAATTTCTTCGGAAATCGTGGTGCTGGCTGTCCAAACCGCTAAAAAGGCGGCAATCAGTTTGACTACCGTTAAGCCCTGCGTAACCACCAGTTTAATGTCTTCTCCCAACGTGTTGTAAGGAATGAGCAGGAAAATAAATAACGCAAAAATACCAACCAACGTCAGAATAGTAAAAAGCGGTTGGAACAATGCCTCTTTGGCAGTAACCCACGCAACCGCTCCAATTTTCGGAATGTAATTATGAATCACATAAACCAGCGCCCCAAAAAGTACAAAAAATCCAACCGCAACAAGATCAATATATTTTAACGCTTCGATCCAACTCGGTAAGGAAAATGTAAACATGGTCGTAATAAAAAATTAAATAATGAAAAAAAATTAACAAAACCGTAAACTGTTCACATTAAACAGTTCACTTGCTATCTCCGCTAAAAATTTGAGGTTCAAATCCTTCCGGTACATCAATTTTAAAAGTATGACCGCTCGGGGCAATAACGTACAAACCATTCTCAATTGCTATGTTTTTGAATTCATCTTTAAAAACGGTACCTGCAATGGCTCCGATTACTTTTTTCTCTTTGGGACGGCGATCTCTAAAATATTGTTGTACAATTTTCAATCGTTCAATATGTTGCAAAATATCTTTTTCAGTAGGTGTAACTTTTACTTCCACACAAAGAATAAAGTCGTCATTCTCAAGCATCATATCAATTTCCGCAAGTGTTTTTTTGTCCTTACCGTAAATTTTATAATTACGAGTCACTTCGCTGAAATGATAATTGAGTTTATTAAACTGTTGAACCATTCCTGGTGCAACCAGATATTCTTCCATATCGCCAAGCCGATTATTTAAATACCCAAGTTGTTTACTGGTTCTTTTGATTTGTTTCTCTGTTTTCTTGATTTGTTCATCTGTTTTCTTGATTTGTTCATCTGTTTTCTTAATTTGTTCATTTGTTTTCTTGATTTGTTCATCTGTTTTTTCGCTTTGTTCCCTAAGTTTTTCATATTCTTTTTGACTTCGCTTGTAACCCATGCGCATCAGTTTGGCGTTTTTTTGGATAGTGTGCCAAACTTTTTCAAAAGTCAAACCAGTTGAGTCAGGAATATTGTTTGTTGACATGGCTATTTTCTTTTTGGGTAATTTCTAAAAAACTTCGGCAAATAAATTTTGGCAATTTCTAAAAACTTCGATTAAAATCAATTTTGTTCGGTCAAAAAAAGGGTTTTTAGAATTTTTCTTACAGAATTTTCAAATCAAAACAAGTATATCCTGTATAGTGAAAGATTTATTCTACCTATTGTGTGGAGCTTTTCAAGTAGGTCGGAGTATTGAAAACGGTTCCTTTTTCGATTTTTTGCCTAACCGTTTCCGGTGAATCGGCAAACAGCGGAGAAATTTCGACTGGCGTTTCCGCAACAACCACCGCGTCAGCTTTTCGCAGCCAATCGGCATACATCGCGGCAAGATCACGTTTAACAGTTTCCGGTGAATCGGACGGCGAACCGGAAGCGTTTTTGAGCGGAGCGTAATGGTTCGGCGGATCAACTTCGACCACAACCGCATTGTCCGCCGAAGGAAGAAGATCGAAAATAAATCGTTCAAATTTAATCGCGTTTTCCTTATCCGGTTTAATTCGTTCTCCTGTTGCAAGATCAACAAACGGAACTTTTTTACGGGCAATGTGAAACGGCAACGAGGTTGCAATTTTTGAGGTTCGATCAAGGAGTGAAGCGTTGAAGAGATGAACCGCAATACTTCCAGCCCAGATTTTGAGCGAACCGTCCGAATTTGTTTTTCGGGCGACTTCTTCCGGTAAATCACTGTATTCGATAACGTAAAGCCGACCATCGACTTCAACAATATTACCGACTTTATCGGTAGGAAAACGTTTGCGGATTACCTGACTGGTCGACTCTGAACCGCTCAAAAGATGATAACCTAAAAATTCCGGTGAACAAATCCGCACCAACGGATTATCAACCTGATTATAAAACAGATATTCAATTCCGCGTTGACGAAGACAATCCAATACGGAGATTCCATTTTCGTTTTTTCGGGCGATTGCGGCAAGCATTCCGCCATGACCGTCGGGACTCAACGCGATACCGCCTTTGGAATCGAGTAAAACCTTACCGGTTTCCAGTGAAACAGCAGGCATCGTTCCCTGACAAAAAATAAAAACATCTTCTTTCCGTAAACCGAAATAATTTTTTTGTTCTAAAAAGTCAACGGTTTCATGATGTGTTGCCGAACTGGTCATGATACAGTACGGAATGTGATAACCGTATCGTTGTGAAGCGGCAAGAACTTTTTCGAAATGAAATTGAAACAGTGTTGCTTCGCTAACCGGAGCAATCGGATACATTCCTTTGGGATGCGGAAAACCAAGTCGCGTCCCCTGACCGCCTGCAACAAGAATGACTCCCACTTTTCCGCGGCGCAACACGTCATTTCCCGCCGACACCGCCTCCTCAACCGAAACAGGTTTTCGCGGTTTACAAGGAGTTTGGTCGGTAACGGTCGAAAATTTATACGCAGGCGGATCGCTTGCCCGATCCGCTAACGTCAACGATTCCGCCGGAGTATTCCGATGTTCATAAAGACGAGCAATCAACGCAAAATCAATAGACTGAATTTGATCTAATAACTCACGCTGTTCCGCGTCGGAAAGTGAATCCCAAAACGTAAAAAGATGTTCCTGACCATACTGTTTAAGATCGTTTAAAATAATGTCTTTCATTATCTGAATTAGTGTTTTAGCAAATTAAAGTAATGGGAAGTTCTAAAAATCACCGAATTATTTGTTCCAAAATATTTGTCCCAATTTGTCCCTAAAGTCCCTTCTGTCCCTAAAATTGGGACAATAGGGACAACTGGGACGAATGATTTTTAAATTAAATTTGTGTTCAGAAAATGATGTTTTTAGAGGTTCTCTATTTTGGTTGACTGAGTAAAATATTCCGATTAAGGAGTTGGATTTGAGTTTCGAGCGATTTGATATTTTCTTTGAGATCGGTAATTTCTTTCCGTAACGAATCCACTGTTTGTTTGAGTTCGGACAATTCTTTGGACGGTTTGGGAACCCAAGGAGAATCCGACCACGCCTGATCTTGATCAAAAGGAGTCGGCAACGGATTGGCAGTTCCAACAGGATTATTTATCGGCGGAATGATTCCGATTCCCGGAACCGGTTGGAAGGGCGGTTGAAACGGAGGTAACGGCAATACGTTGGACGGCAGCGTTTCTTTGGACGCAGTTAATTCCATTCCGGTATTGGGAGTTGTCGGCTTGGTTCCCTGATTTTCACGCCGTTGAATCAAGAGATTGGGCTCAACCGGCAACGGTGTTGCTGTTCCGGTAATCATATCTGTTGCTTTCGGCGTAAGATTATTATTAACAGACGGTTCCTGATTTTCGATAGGGATTCCCTGAATTTTGAGTTGAGCGTTAATTTCTTTTAATTGGTTTGTCAGTTCGGCTTGCTCTGCCTGAAGCGATGCGATCAGTTGTTTATCATTTGGATCAATAAACCCAAGAGTTCGCTGAGTTTGTTGCAGTTCAAAAGTTAATTGTTGCCGCATACGGAACAAGACAGCCGGATTCATTCGCGGCAATGTCGGAGAAATCGCTGTTGGTTTCGATGGTTCGGGCGACGATTCCTGCAATGTCGGCGGAATTTCCTGCGCTGTTACCGAAACAGTCCATGTTGAACCAAAGAGAAAAAGAACCAAAAACAAAATTCGATTGAACATTTTCATTGTTATAAGAGTTGTAATCGTTATAAAATTTGCGGGATTTACAGTAAGGACATACAATAATCTGCGGATTGTTCTCGTAGTATGTTTTCCAATATAACAAGATCAAATTTCTATTTCAAGTCCCGCCGATTGACTTGTACTCGATCTTTTGCCAAAAGAGAGCCGACACGATAGATAGGTGAAAGCCTTTCGGCGAAACATCGCCTACCTTGCAACACAAATCTCAAAACATTTTTTATTTCAATATTTCTAATTTTTTCAGAGCAAGATGATCCAATTCGGCGTTAAGTTGGTCGAAAACCGGTTTGCCGACAAGGAAGGTAAAAATTTCATCGGCTTTCTTTTTGGGATCAATATCCATGAATTGTTCAGGATAAAGTGTTTTACCGACAAACCAAGCGTTAATCAGCACCGCGTCGTGATTCACAAAATAAAACGTGTTCGGCAACAACGAATAAACGTTGCCTTCTTTAACCGCTTTGAGTGAACGATAGGCAGAATCGGTTTGGAGTTCGATCAAACCGCTTGCTTCGCCAAGATAAAGCGTTCCAAGATCAAGAAACAAAATATCGGGATTCCATTCGAGAATTTTTTCTTTGGCAAGCATTGTGTGACGTTTTCCAAGCGTTGGTTCATTTTCGTTTTCTTTAATAGGCATGTTGGCGTTGGCAATCACAAACGGCGGATAACCGGCTTCGGTAGAATGAAATGCGTGAGAACCGTTGTACGAGACGCCGCCGACATACGCCAACGGTTTGGAACGTCCAGATATTTCGTCTTTTTTTGTACGCAATTTAATATCCGTCATTTCACGGTCAAAAAATTCGAGAACCTTTTCAGCGCGTTCACGTTTACCGAGTGCTGCGCCCATGAGTCGCAGTCCGGCGTCAAACTCTTTCCGACCAACCGTAATACCGCGCATCGGAACCAATAACACAGGAATTCCGGTTCGGCGAGTCAGTTCGACCGGATCATAACCGGCTCCGGTATCGGCTTTGATAATCAGTTGGGGGTGATTTTTGAGAGCCAAAATTGTTTCAGGATTATCGCGTCCGCTTGATTCTCCGCCGATTGGCAGGTCACAAAATTCGGGATGAGCAACCAAATACGCTTTCATCCCGCTCCGACCTTTTTCCCGACGTTCATTAGTGTCAACCGCAACAACTTTGTCCGCGCATTCCAAATAAACCGCCAACCGAAGTGTTCCGCCGCTACAAAAAATACGATCAATCTTTTCAGGCGCTAAACCTTGTTGACGGTATGATTCCAGTTGTTCAAGCGTCCGAATCGGTTCAAGCGGCGTAATGGTCGAATGTTGCCGGACACAACCGGAAAATGATATTGGTAACAAAATAAATAGGAAAATCCGAAAATTTTTCATCATGGTAAATAAAAGGAAATCTCTAAAAAATTCGACCTTGTTTCCCACAAAGCCACAAAGAATACTGGTTCAATTAAAACAATGAACTAAAACAATAAACTCATTTAAACTCATTATATTTTACAATTTGTTTAGATCAATTCCACTGAAATAGGAACTTTTGTCCAATGGTTTAGATTTTTCTATTGGGAGCGGTACGGCATGGAATACAAAGATTTTTTCCGCCGGTTATTGCCGGATCATTCAGAAGCCGCGTTTCCATAACAAGTTCACCGCAATGATCACAACGTTTACTTGCATGAATTCGAGCAGTTTTCGGCATGGGAATTTGAACAGGGACAATTGAAAAAATTTCACCAAAATCCGCATGAAGAATCCGATCAATCATCTGTTGCCGAATATGGTTACGTTCTGTGTTATCGTTATAGTGGAGTTTTTTCTGTTGTTCGCGCAAATCCAGCAGCAAACCGCCGCGTGTTACCAATCGGCAACTTTTACCGTCATTGCGGCGGAAAAAGGAATAAGCGTTTTTACCGTAATCAAGAAAAACAAGATTCCCCTTGCCGAAAGTACAACCAATCAGATATTGGATGGCGTCAACGGCACACATATCCGTTTCGACCACCGCAACAATTTCCTCATCCGCCGCGTGTCCAAACTCACTAAGTACCCAATCGCCAACCCTCATTCCAAAAGTTAAACCAGGACAATGATGTCCGTGAAACGCAATAACTCCATCTATTTGATTTTGTGTTAACATTGATTTTTAAATTAAAGGGGGTGTTCAGGAAAGGTATTATTGAAAATGTCCAATAGAGAATTATTTTAGTTTTTGGGCGTGCAAAGTTCACAGGATTTCAATCCGCAGCAACATTCCGTCACACGGGCAAGATAATGGATATTATCACCCGCTCCCTGAAAACCAATAACCCGTTTATCAATTGTATTTTCTTGACGAATAA
>JAIRLW010000247.1 GCA_031259095.1 Planctomycetaceae bacterium
TCAGCGGAATTATTGCCGTTTGGGTAGTAATCCGCTTGCGTAACTCTCCACTATCAACTCTCCACTATCAACTATTCCGTTGCCCTTTCAGGGCGAATACTTTTTTAACCTCAAACAAAAATTCCGCTGATAGATTACATTATTTTACTTAATCGATTATTTATCCCATTAGGGACATGAGGGACAAATGATTTTTCATAAAACATTGTGGTGAAAAAATGAATTTTTAGAGATTTCCTAACAATGTTTTTGAAATTTTTTGCTCTTGCATTGTTTCCGATAATTTCGTTAAAATTCCCTCCGCGTGAACCTTAAACGGAATCAGGTATGTTTTATCATAATGACCATTGTATTTTATTAAAAATCTTATGTTTTTTCGGAAAGCATCTTATTTTTCGGATCATCTCTTGTCGCATCCCAGACGTATTTTGATTGTTCGGTTTAGTGCGGTCGGTGACGTTATTCACACGTTGCCGCTTCTGGCTGCACTCCGAACACGGTTTCCCCATGCCGAAATCGCATGGTTGATCGAAGAAAAAACGTCAAAACTCCTGCTAGGACATTGGGCGCTCGACCGATTGATTATTGTCAGAAAAAATTGGACGAAATCATGGTCGGAAATTGCTTTTCTGCGAAAACGTCTCCAAATGTTTGCGCCCGATATCACCATTGATGTTCAAGGACTTTTTAAGAGTTCGTTTGCCGCATGGCTTTCGGGAGCGAAATGCCGGATCGGTTTCGGCGGAATCGACGGACGTGAAGGGAGTCAATGGTTCAACAACTACCGTATTATTCCCAATGCCGAACATATTATTGACCGCAATCTGTGTTTGTTGGAACCTTTCGGCGTTTACGGCAGCAGTATCGATTTCGATTTGCCGGAATGTGAAATGGATCGCCGTTCCGCATTCCATCTTCTGAATCGCGAGGGATTACATGGTCATTTTGCCATCCTGAATGTCGGCGCCGGTTGGGAATCGAAACGATGGCGTGAAAACCGTTATGCCGAAGTGGCTCAATACTTGCTGACCCAATGGAATCTTCCTTCCCTGATTGTTTGGGCTGGAGATGAAGAACAGAAAATGGCGGAAACCGTTGTCCAATCCGCAAACGGTGCGGCGTTCATCGCTCCGCCAACAACGCTGGGCGAACTGGCGGCGCTCGCACGTATGGCAACTATTTTTATCGGTTCCGATACCGGACCATTACATATTGCCGCCGCCGTAGGAACTTCGTGTCTTGGTCTTTACGGTCCCATGCCCGCAAAACGTAACAGTCCTTACGGTATTCAATGCCGTTTCATTCAAAAGCAAACGCTCGAAAATAACCGGCGGATTCGCCCACACCGCGCTCCGCGAACTCTCATGGACGCAATTGATACCGAAACCGTTTGTAATATGTGTGACGAAATGCTTGCCCAAATTTTATCAAACGATACTTCATTGCCGATTCAGGAAATTAAGGAAAACAACCCATTGAAAAAACGAAAAGCCGCCTAACCCCCAAATGTCTCTCATGTCCCCAAACGTTCCTGAATGTTCCCCAAAATCCCTTAAAGTTCCCAAACCCATGATTAACGTCAATCAATTAACATCACTCCAACTGGACGCTGTTGAATATTGGCATGACCGGAAATTTGTTCTTCTCAAACCGGAAAACAATTTGTTTGCTATTGTTCTGGAACAGCATCGTTTTAATTTTGATCTCTGGCATGAGGAAGACATTGCCCGCAGTCCCGATGTGAGCGACACGGAAATTGCGCGAGTCAAACGTCGTATTGATCAACTTAATCAGAAACGGAACGACGGTATTGAACGAATGGACACCGCTGTCATCGAAATCCTTATAGAAAATGGTGTTGCGCCGCAACCCGGCGCTCGTATCAATACGGAAACACCCGGCAGTGCGATTGATCGGTTATCGATAATGTCTCTTCGTATTTTCCATTTGCAGGAACAATTTCAGCGAAGCGATACCGGTTGGGAACACCAACAACTTGTTTCCCAACGTTTGGAGCGTTGCTTTCAACAACATTCCGACCTTTCCCAATCTTTAACAGAACTTCTTGACGACATTTTTTCCGGTAACAAAATCCTGAAAGTTTATCATCAATTCAAGATGTATAACGATCCGACCATGAATCCGTATTTGTACAACCGTAAAAAAACTGCGTAACCTATCTGATTCTTTTCAGCATTGGGGGGCAATGTTAGATTATTGGGAAACTGCTAAAAATTCGTTTTTTTAACCACAACGTTTTCTAAAAAATCAACATCATTTTGTCCCTTAATGTCCCATTAGTCCCTATCGTCCCTAAAGTCTCTTTTTTATAGGGACTTTAGGGACTTTTGGGACGATAGGGACTAATGGGACAAATAATCAATTAATTAAAATAATTAAATTAATTAAAATAATTAAAAATCTTCCGGCAAATGATATTTTTAGAGATTCCCTATTCACAATCTGCAATCTAAAATCTACCATATTTCCTATTCCTGTCTGCCGTGTTTTATTAAATTGCGACTATGTCGTGTTCGGAACATTAGGAATAATTTAGGTTATTTTGGAAAAATTTTCTAAAAAAATGAAATAGGTACTTTACAAATTTGAATATTAGCCTGTATAATCTTTTGTTGATGTTCGTTAAAGTTATCCTTGTTTGTTTTTTCTATACATTTTAACCT
Source organism: Planctomycetaceae bacterium (assembly GCA_031259095.1). Taxonomy (GTDB): domain Bacteria; phylum Planctomycetota; class Planctomycetia; order Pirellulales; family Thermoguttaceae; genus WRKP01. Next base: position 2,685 of record JAIRLW010000247.1, read on the forward strand.
TGTTCTCACACCCTCAAAATTAATCAAATTAATTAAATTGATTAAAATGGATTAAAAATACTCAAAAACATTTTTTTTGAAGTACTCCATGATGCTAGTCGATAAAACTAGGCAACCGATGGTGTAAACTTCTTGTTAGAGAGTTTTTGTGTTATTCAGCCGTTAAAGTTGACCTATTTTGACTTCTTGACGGAAATAGTACAAAGTGATAAAATGTTTGGTTGTTTAGGAAAAATAAAGCAGGAATGGTCGTTTTGACCTAATTTTAACTTTTTCAGTAATTTCAAACACGAACATCACCGTTGAAAAATTTTACACCACCGCGTTCGCTATTGAGGAGAAATTTTATGAGTAACAAATTTTTGAGAGTACTGTCCGTCTTAGCGGCGTTGTTTGTACTCTTTTCCGTTGTTCCTTCCGCCAGAGCGGGATATTGCGGAGCCGGAACCTGTCATCCTTGTATCCCGCGTTGTTGCGATTACGTTGATCATTGCGTCACCGTTATGCGGACTTGTAAAAAAGTCGTCTATGACAAGCAGCAAATCACTTGTTATAAAACGGTTTATAACAAAATTCCTGTTGCCAGAACGGTAACTTATTGTAAATACATTCCCGAAGTTCGTACACGCGAAGTTCGTTACACTGTTTGCAAACCGGTCTGGGAAACAAAAGTCAAAACCGTTTCCTACAATGTCTGTAAACCGGTTTACGAAACTCGGTCAAAACAAGTTCCTTATACTGTTTGCAAACCGGTTTACGAACAGAAAACCCGAACCTGGACGGAATACAAACCGGTTTACGAAACCCGTCAGAAACAAATTCCCTACACTATTTGCCGTCCTGTTTGGGAAACTCGGCAACGGGAATACACGGTGAATCGTCCGGTTTACGAAACCCGCCAAAAAGAAATTGCTTACACGGTTTGTAAACCGGTTTACGAACAAAAAACCCGAACTTGGACGGAATACAAACCGGTTTACGAAACCCGCAGCAAAGATGTTGCGTACACCGTTTGCAAACCGGTTTGGGAAACTCGACAACGTGAATACACGGTCAACCGTTCGGTTTATGAAACCCGTCAAAAAGAAATTTCCTACACGGTTTGTAAACCGGTTTATGAACAGAAAACCCGAACCTGGACGGAATACAAACCGGTTTATGAAACCCGTACGAAAGATGTTGCGTACACTGTTTGCAAACCGGTTTGGGAAACCCGGCAACGGGAATATACGGTGAATCGTCCGGTTTATGAAACCCGCCAGAAAGAAATTGCTTACACGGTTTGCGTTCCGGTTCCCTACACAAAGCAAGTTCAATATCAATCGGGTCATTGGGAAAAACAGAGTTATCAGGTTCCTGGTCCGGTGGTGGTGAAGATGGTTCCTGTTTGCGAACCGTGTGCTCCCGGAGCCTGTACCGAAGCCTGCACTCCGGCAGCCTGTGCCCCGTTGAAGTATAAACCGGTTAAAGTTCAGTGTCCGCCGGTAACTTGTTATAAAAAAGTTTGGGCGCCGGAATTGCGGGAAAAAACCGTTAATTGTGTCCGCTATGTTCCTGAAAAACGGACTAAAACGGTGAATTATCAGGTTTGTAAACTTATTCCTGAAACCCGCGTTTGTGAATACAAGGTTTGTAAAATGATTCCTGAACAACGGGTCAAAACCTATTCGTATCAGGTTTGTAAACAGGTTCCGATACAAAAAAGTTGCAATTATACGGTTTGCCGGATGGTTCCCGAACAACGGGTGAAAACAGTGAATTATCAGGTTTGTAAACAAGTTCCTGAAACTCGTGTTTGTGAATATAAGGTTTGTAAAATGGTTCCTGAACAACGGGTTAAAACTTGTACGTATCAGGTTTGTAAACAAGTTCCGGTACAAAAAAGTTGTAATTATACGGTTTGCCGGATGATTCCTGAACAACGGGTTAAAACGGTGAATTATCAGGTTTGTAAAATGGTTGCTGAACCCCGTGTTTGTGAATATAAGGTTTGTAAAATGGTTCCTGAACAACGGGTTAAAACTTGTACGTATCAGATTTGTAAACAAGTTCCGGTACAAAAAAGTTGTAATTATACGGTTTGCCGGATGATTCCTGAACAACGGGTTAAAACGGTCAATTATCAGGTTTGCCGCAATGTGGTGGAGACGCACTCTAAAAATGTTGCCTACAAGGTTTGTAAACTTATTCCTGAACAGCGTGTTCGTCAATGCAATTACACGGTTTTGAAACCGGTTACGTGCGAAAAAACCGTAACAGGTTGTCGAATCGAGGCGAGCAAGGTTCCCTACACTGTAACACGTTCAGTACCGCGAGTGGTTACTTACAAAGTTCCGGTGCAAATCTACCAACCGAAACCATGTGTTCCGCCGTGTTTGCCGGTTTGTGAATAATATTCGTTAAACACCGGATTGTTCAATCGGTTAATTAATTGGTTTAAAAAATGAAAAACGAAACAGATGAGAATTATTCATCTGTTTCGTTTTTTTAATTATTCAGTGGATTCCTTAAAAGTTTGTCAACATAAGGTTGCCTACTCAAGAGGTAGGCGATATTTCGCCGAAACATCGCTTACCTTGTGTTTAGTTACTCGTCATTGTTGTTATTTTTTAACAGAAACAACGCAACACACAATAATTGAACAACAAGCGAAAGAAACCAAAAAAAACCAAGTCCCAATGCCAACCAGTCAAGAATTGTTGCGGAAACCAAATCACCGAACATGGCAAAAAAACGCCCAAACGTAAAAAGAAACACCATGCCAATCGGCAATAAAAAAATCGGTACAAACAACCACTGAATTGTTTGTCGGCTCGCAAGTATCTCAATAGGAAATGGAAATTCTTTCATGCTTTGAAATTTTGAATCTAATTCGTTGAATCTGATTCAATTGTGAAACGTTTTTTTATATTGAGTTCCTATCTTTATGGCGTTTCCGTTTGCAATGAATGTAAAATGGTTATTGTTTCTTTTTCTTTTTTTTCTTTGCCGACAATTTTTGTTTGGATTTTTGTTTTTCGCGGCGGATAGGTGAATGTTTGAGTTTTGCGGTTGGTTTGTCCGTTTTAAGCCGTTTGACCATTCGGAAATCAATCTGTCGGGCGTCAGGATCGGCACGGACAATTTCAACCAATAATCGGTCGCCAATATGAAGTGTATTACCGTTGCGCTGACCAATCAAGGTTTTGGCGTTTCGTTCAAAACGGTAAAAATCATCGTTGAGCGCTTCGATTCGGATGAGTCCTTCCGCCGGAATTTCAAGACCCATCACAAAAACTCCAAACATCTCTACCGTTGTAATCACCGCTTCAATTCGTTCACCGAGATGTTTACTCATATAGTCGATCAATTTAAGTTTCACGAGATCCCGTTCCGCTTCTTCCGCACGTTGTTCGCGGTCGCTGCAATGTTCGCCGAGCAAGACCAATTCGCGTAACTCCGGCTTGGGCGATTTTCCGTCCATTATTTCTTCGAGCAAACGATGAACCGCCAAATCAGGATAACGCCGAATCGGCGACGTAAAATGACAATAACATTTCGACGCCAACGCATAATGTCCTTCCGGTTCCGGCGAATAAACCGCTTTTTGCATCGACCGAAGTAACGAAAAATTTACCGCGTATTCCTGTGACGTTCCGCGCACAGAATCGAGTAAACGTTGAATGATAAATCGGTCTTGATAAAGATCATCAGCGTTGAGGTCGGCGATTTCCAGTGACCGGATAAAATCGGTGAAACTCCGTAATTTACGAATGGACGGTCCCGAATGAATCCGACGAAGGAACGGAATATTTTTCGATTCAATAAATTCTGCAACCGCTTCATTGGCGGCAAGCATACATTCCTCAATCACACGATTAGAATCATGATACGGATAAAGGTGCGCCCCGACAACCGCTCCGTCGTCGTCAAGATCGATTTTGGTTTCGGGAATATCCATTTCGAGAGAACCGCGTTCAAACCGTTTTTTCCGCAACGTTTTCATTATTTCGTACAGATTGGTCAGCAGTTCTTGGATTTCCGGCTGCCACTTCCGCTGGAATTTTTCAGGATTGTCGAAAAATTCCTGCACTTCGGTATAATTGAAACGTTGTTTACTTTTAATCGCCGAACGGCAAACTTCCACGTGTGTCCGAACTCCGTCCGGCGTGTATTCCATGAACGCCGATTTAGTGAAACGAATTTTGTCCGGCTGCAGCGACGCCAACGCATTTGACAGAACCTCCGGCAACATCGGAATAACGCGATCCGGCAAATAAACGCTGGCGGCGCGGTTTACCGCTTCTTTGTCGAGGGGCGAATTTTTCGCAACAAAATGAGTTACGTCGGCAATGTGAACGCCAAGCCGCCAGTTTCCGTTACTGAGTTTTTCCAACGAAACGGCGTCGTCAAAATCTTTCGCATCGGCAGGATCAATCGTAATAATAATTTCATCCGTTAAATCAAGCCGATTCATCGATTTCAATTTTTTTGCAACAAATTTTTTTTCCGCAACAGATTCATCGGGAAAATGTTTAAAGAATTTTTCAACTTCATTTCGTGCGGCATTTAAGGTTGTGTCGTTGAAATAATCCGGCAAACCGAACTGCCGTAAAATGAGCAACGTGTCCAGACCGGGAACTCCGTGCGCGCCGAGAATTTCAACAATCACCGCTTCGCCGTCGTTGTGCGGCGTTGGAAATTTAATCATTTCGACAACAATTTTATCGCCGGTTCGCGCGGAACTGGCGGTTGCGTCGCCGATAGGAACCCTCCGTTTGAACACCGAACCGTCAATCTGAACATAACCCCAACCATATTCAATATGATACGTTCCAACAAAACGATTCGACGCCCGTTCCAAAATTTCAACAACCCGACCGCGAGGACTACGTTCTTCGTCGGAACGAAAATCACCGGCTCTGTTTTTTTTGTTGCGTTTTTTTGTGGAACGCCCGTAATCATCTTTGGGACGGCGTTGCATTATTTCAACCGCAACCGTATCTCCTGAAGCCGCATCGCGTGTCCAATGCGCCGGAATGAAAATATCGTTGACCGGCGCGTCGTCGCCAATAGCAGTACGCGGACGAACAAACCCAATACCGGACGGACGACGTTGAAATCGTCCCGTAATCAAATTCGCCGAATTGTTTCCGACGGGTAAATTTTTTGTATTCTTTATAGACATATTGTTTGTGTCAATAATTCAGAAGTAGGTGTTATTGTCCTCAAAATCCGAAACAATCAGTAATTTTTTAACAACACAAGCGGCAGGCGATGTTTCGCCTGAAATTTTTTGATTAATAGCGTCGGCTATCGACGACGCGACCTTTTGGCAAAAGGTCGCCTACCTAAATAAGTCGCCTACCTTGTATTTTCAATTGCTTTTCAAAAAGCGTTACCGATTTTTCTTGCGCGTTTTGGTTTGTCAATATCAATTCCGCACGCGGCGCCGGTCTGAACCAACAAATTCCATCCGGCAAGCAGTTGAAAATATTCATTGTAACGCGGCAGGGACGGAATTAAAATTGTTTCAAATAAAGTTGGTTTTGACGAAACGGCAACAACCGTTAAACCAACGCCGTCAATCAGATTCTTTTTATAAAATTCCGCATCCTGTTCAAACGGTTCAATCAGCACGACCACATCTTCAGGATTCATTACTTCTTCGATTCCGTGAACAACGATTGTTCCTTCGAGATATTGACTTCGTTTTCGGGTGATTTCGTTTGTTTTCAGTGCGAGTTCTTCGGCGACGCCGTTATTACGTCCGGCGAGATAAATGACGGGAGCGTTGGCGATTTTTTTAATGAGTTCGGTGTTGTATTCTTCTGCCAGCACCTCTGCGGCGAGTTGTCCGGCGTTGGATTTTCGTTCCGTGCAACCGCAATGGCAATCTGCCAAACCGATTTCAATGGACTGATAAACGAGCGCCTGTTCTACAACGCTCATTGTTGCGGCGACGGCATTTTCTTTTCCGCACGATAACACAATGGAATCGGCAACTTCCGTCAACATTGTTCCGGCGTTTGCGGTCAACCCGAACAGTCGCGGATGTTTTTCCGTGTTCAATTTTCGAAACAATGTGATGAGTTCTTTTGTTTGCCCGCTGTTGGAGGCTCCGATGACCGTCCATGCTGAGAGGTCGTATTCTAACGCTTGACGTGCGCCGTCGGTTGCTGTCGTCAGGTTTAAGCCGCGTCCTAAAAGTGAAGCGATAAACCGTTTGGCGGGAAAAATTCGGCTGGAACCTTCGCCGGTTAAAAAGAACCGATTGGTTTCCTTTATCGAATCAACAATTCGCCGCGTCTGACCGAAATCGAAATGACCGATTATTTCCGGCGCACGAAGCATTTCCTGAACTAAGGCAAAATTCTTATACTTTGCGTCTGTTAAATTCATGATACAAAAAATTGGGTTAAAGTGAAGATAACCGTTGACACTCAGTGACACTCCAGTGAAACGGCGTTTTAAGTAAAGGTTTTATTAAGGGTTTCCATCATGATTTATTTTTTTGTGCGAAATCATCCATGAAATGGCAGAGTTTCACAACGCCTTCTTTGGGCATGGCGTTGTAAATGGACGCTCGCAAACCGCCGACACTTCGATGACCGCCGAGCGTTATCAGACCGGCTTTTTTTGCTTCATCCTGAAATTTTTTATCCAGTTTTTCGGACGGCAATCTAAACGGAACATTCATTATGGAACGATATTCCTTGTCGGCATGACCTTTGTAAAAACCGTTTGAATGGTCAATTGCGTCGTAAAGCAATGCCGCTTTTTCTTTATTGATCGCGTCCATTTTTTCAAGCCCGCCGATGTCGTGAAGCAGCCATTCTGTTACAAGTTTAACTATGTAAATAGCGAAACATGGCGGCGTATTGAGCATTGATTTTGCTTCGGCGATTTTTTTGTAACTGAGTAAAGACGGGATTCGGTCGCCGGAACGTTCCAGTAAATCGTTGCGGATAATGACTACTGTAACGCCGGCAGGACCGATATTTTTTTGTGCACAAGCGTATAGGAGACCAAATTTTGAAACATCGACCGGTTTACAAAAAAAGTCCGACGACGAATCGCAAACAAGCGGGATATGACCGGCGTCGGGATATTCCTGAAACTGAATTCCTTCAATTGTTTCGTTGGAACAAATATAAGCATACGCCGTATCCGGTTCAAATTTAAGTTCATGAGTGGCGGGTTTGCGTTTGTACGAAAAATCTTTGCCGTCCCAAACAGATTGAGCGTTGCCGACCAAGTTGGCTTCGGAAAACGCTTTTTTACTCCATGAACCGGTTACGGCATAGTTTGCGGATTTTCCATTCAAAAGATTGGTTGGAATCATTGCAAATTGAAGTAATGCGCCGCCTTGCAGAAAAAGAACATGGTAATTATTGGGAACATTTAATAATGTTCGGATATTTGTTTCCGCGCCTTCGATAATTGGTTCGAACGCTTTTGAGCGGTGTGAAATTTCCATAACAGACGCACCCGCTCCGGGCAAACAAAGTAATTCTTCCTGAGCCTTTTTGAGAACCGGAAGCGGTAAAACAGCAGGACCAGCAGAAAAATTATAAACGCGATCAGTAATAGACATAAACGTAATTCCTTTATTATAAAAGAGTTATCGTAATAAATTTTGTTAAAAACAACCGTTCAATTTTAACATCCATTACCAAAAAAGGAAGCCCCGCCGTCATCATTTTTATCCTCCGTTTTTATCTAATCGCGGCGGCGGCGTCTTAACGTGTACTTTCGGCAGTCATCATTATCATGTTTTAATTATTAACACGACAACAATGTTGGTGTTTTTGTCCCGTTAGGGACAATATGTTGGTAGAAA
>JAIRLW010000295.1 GCA_031259095.1 Planctomycetaceae bacterium
TTCATGGGTCGCCTCATGCGTTAAAACGAGATTAATTAGAAAAACAATATCACGTTGATACCATGAGGAACGACCTCACATAAAGAGCAAATAAGTAATCAATTTTTAGGAAAGAGCAGATATCAGGAAATTGAATATAATCCGATTATTGATGAAGTTATTGTTTCACTTGGAGAAAAAATATTTTCGTTTAATGATCTTTCTGACGGTTATCGTGGAATGCTTGGTATGGTTGCTGATATTGCACATCGAATGACTCGTTTAAATCCTGATCTTGGGATCGAAGTTCTCGAAAAAACGCCGGGAATTGTTGTCATTGACGAATTAGATTTACATTTACATCCGAAATGGCAATATTCTATTAGCGGAGGTTTAACGGAAGAAGGAGCGACCTCTTCTTCTTGCGCCGATAACGCCTTGTAAAATCGTCGTCGGTTGAACGGTGGAAAAGGCGTAAACAAGCCCGAACCAATTGGAGTAGCAATAAGGACACGACATCCCTTCTCCAATAAAACCGAAAGGTCCGGGCAACAACTTCAAAAACTTGGCGAGACAACGCCATAGTGTTCCGGCTTTTGAGTGATGACAAATTTCAACGCTCTGCCAGACGCCGAAAATAACCAAAATAGTAATATATCAGTGGAATTTGTCATCAGCCGCCATAATCCGACAAAACAAAAGCCCAGAGCGGCAGCGGCGGGATAGAACCGATAAATCCCCTCACTGCCGTTCGGGGCTTTTGTTTTCGGAACAACTACAACAAACAAAAATTCCGCTGATATATTACAAATTTTCTGATTATCTCCCAAAATAAGAAACAATCAGGAATTTCCAATCATGAATTGGAACTACGAAAGACACGAATTTTCACGAAAAGATTTTTAGAACAATCGTTTTCGTGAAAATTCGTGTCTTTCGTGGTAAAAATAAAGATTAGGGTGTGTTGACACTAATCATTTTATCAATATAAATTTACCTAAATTAACAACCAACCTATAAACGTTAAGGAAAATTTTCAGTAAATTTTTTTGTTAGAATTGCTCTTGACTACATTTCTAAAATATCTACAATCCGTTCTCTTGTTTGGTTTATTTGATCGAGTTCAATCAAAATTGAAAAAAAGAAAAATTTTTTTTATTTTATTGTTCAACTTGAGAAAATAATCCGATAATATCGTTAGTAATGGATAGACGGTTCGAAACGGTTTTAACTGGCATAACGACGTTTATCTTAACTTATTTCCCCTGTGGCATCCTGCCAATATTCAGAATACAAAGGAAATTAATATGCGTATTCGAAGAGAATCATTTTTTGCAACACTTGTGTGTTTTTCGCTCCTTTTTGGGGTAATTGGTTGTCGGAGTAACGGAGGCGCCTGGTACAACCCCAAATCCTATACATGGCATAATCCGTTTAAATCGAATGAAGCGCCTTCTTTTGAAGCAGAAGGTACGGCTCATGCGACTCCCAAACCCAGTTTAGGAGCTCAACCCAATCTAACCCCTCCGCCGGGCGGTTACACTTCCAAAGAAGACGAAGCACGCTTCTTTGCAGGAAATGGAAAAAAGGAAAGCAATTCGGTGGTGGTTCCACAGTATGGAGTGGGAACACTTTCGAACGACGGCAATCGGCTTGCTTCTGCCAATGTTCCAACAACACCGACAACATCCTATGCTCCCATGGATCACCCCTACACGGGACCTCAGGCAACTCCAACCCATTACCAGCCAACCAATTATTACTACTATGCTGATCCATCGACAAGAGCGATTCCATCCAATCAGCCGGGTGTTTATCCGGGCGCTGGTTATCAAGGTTCTGGATTGCCGGAAAACGGAGCCGCGCCTCCAGATTATCAACAACCATCGTACAACACAACTCAACCGTCGTACAACAACACAACGCCGATAACTCCAACGCCAACTCCAACAACATCTTATGCGGCGCCGAATCCGCAGGCTAATTATTCGCCTTTTGGAACGCAGGAAAATACAGCAACAACACCGACTGGTTCCGGTTATGGCGCGCAACCGACTACTCCGACTTACTCGACCCAACCGGTTCCGCCGCTAACCAACAACTACGGCGTTCCAACCGCAACTCCTCCTTATAATACCGATCCTGCGACTGGTTTTACGGTCAATCCTTCCAACTATAACTATCAGCCAACAACTCAACCTGCTGTATATTGATGGAACATTGGAATAATAGGGAATCTCGAATAAATTAGTAATTAGTTGAAAAAATTCCTAGCGTTTGTGGGCTAAGACTGCTTGCGCCCGAAAATCAAAAGGTAGGCGAAACATCGCCTGCCTTTTGATTTTTGACATAAACCCTCAAAATCGACATAATCAGAAAAATTCGTAATATATCAGCGGATTTTTTTAACATTAAACGTAGTACCAATTCATTTGTTTTTCCCTTTCTTCTGCGTGTTTTGCGGTATTCTGCGTATTCTGCGTTTAAATGGAACACTGAAATTTAACGCAGAATACGCAAAATGACGCTGAAAATGGGGAAAAGAGGCAGGGACAAAGATTCCGCTGATATATTACAAAAATTCCGCTAAATAATTACATCAATTGTTATGTCTCTGAAAACATTTAAAAAATACATTATTGTTATTTTGTCATCAATATTGTTTCCGATATTGACTATTGGTACTTTTGCCGAATGTTTTTTATTGGATGTTTCTCTTCCGATTACCGGTCAGGCGTCGCACGCGATTGCGCGGTCGTTGGAACGAACTGTTCAGGAAATTCAAAAGTCGCCGCGTCCTGAGTCCGCAGCAACAGAGGAGAACGCGGAATCTCCGACGGAAACAATTCCGACGATTATTCTCCGTTTCAAAGTGGACGCGGATCAGGAAGAGTTCGGACGCGGCAGTTCGTTCGGCGCGTGTTACGAATTAGCGGACTTGCTGATTAGTGAGAAGTTTCACGGAATCCGAACCGTTGCGTATTTTCCTCAATCGGTTCGGGGACATGTTTTGCTGATTGCGTTAGCCTGCAATGAACGTATTGCGGCGGAATCCGCTGAAATCGGCGAGGCGGGAATTGATGAAACAAGTATTTCGACAACACAACGTCAAGCCTATCACGAAATATCAAAACGGCAACAGATTTTTTCTCCGGCAGTGATTGATAAATTACTTGATACGAAAATCGAATTGATTCAGGTTGAAACGGAAAAGGGGATTCATCTGATTTCTCCGCAGGAAATTGAAGAACTTCGTCGAACCGAAACATTTGCGGATGAACCGGCAACGTTAATAGCCGCCAGCGCGCCGGGACTTTTTACGGCGAATACGGCACGAAAATTTGGTTTAATCAATTTGATTGCGAATGATCAGATTGCTTTGGCGCGGGGACTTGGATTTCGTCCTGATGAAATTAAAAACGCTCCGATTCCCGATGAGCGCGGTTATGCGGTTCGTATTGATCTGGTTGGTTTAATGAACAACGACAAAGTCGGCGCGGCGATCCGAAGTATTCAAACGGCGTTGGAGACGAATCCGGTAACAATTAATCAGCGGAAGGTTGGAGCGGTGAAGGTTGATTTTCTTTGTCTTTACCTTGATTCGCCCGGCGGTAATATTGAAGCGAGTCTGAACATGGCATCCTACCTTGCTCGTAATATCGATTCAACAAAAGTCCGAACGGTTGCTTATATTCCGTATCAAGCCCGATCAGACGCGGCGATTATCGCGTTAGCCTGTGACGAAATTGTTCTTGGAACGGACGCGGCGCTGGGCGGAGACGGAGCGGTCAAGTTTTCCGAAACACAAATCGACGACGCGCGCCGGACAATTCGTGATTTTTTGGCACAAGAAACAATTCGGTCATGGTCGTTGCCGGTTGGTTTTGTCGATTCGGACATTGAAATTTTCAAAGCAACCCGTTCAGGACGGTTGACCGACTATTTTTGTGACGAAGAATTCAAACAGTTGCCCGACGCTGAACTTTGGAAAAAAGGAGAAATTGTTAAGGAAAAAGGAAAACTGCTCCAAATTGTCGGAGGAAAAGGTCCGCAATATTTTGTTGACCGGACAGCAAAAGATTTAACCGAATTCAAATTTCTTTACGGTCTTGAAGACGATTTATTGTTAGTGGAGCCGACTTGGGCTGACCAGTTGGTTCAAACACTTTCGTCGCCCGGAATGTCCATGTTGATTCTGATGATTGTGTTTCTGGCTCTGACCATAGAAACTCAAACACCGGGAATTGGTATTGGGGCTTTTATTGCTGCGGTGGGAATTGTTCTTTTCTTTTGGCTTAATTTTCTTGGCGGAACGGCTGGTTGGTTGGAAGTTTCTTTGTTTCTGGCGGGAGCGGTTTGCATTTTGCTTGAAATATTTGTCCTTCCCGGTGTTGGAATTTTTGGTATTGGCGGTGCGATTGCGGTGATTGCCTCGTTGGCGCTGGCAAGTCAAACATTTATCATTCCGCAAAATTCGTATCAATTTGCTCAGTTACAAAATTCACTCCTAATTCTGGCTGTTTCAGGAACCGGAGTTCTGATACTCGGCAATATTCTGATTCGTACTTTGCATAAAGCCAACAAACCAAAGGATACCGCATTAATTCAGGAAACGGAAAAACTGGCTCATTACGATTCTCTTCTTGGTCAAACCGGAATAACGATCACTCCGTTAGTTCCCGCCGGGAAAGCGTTAATTGGCGGTGAACCGGTGAACATCGTTTCCAACGGTGAACTGATTGAAAAAGGAACAACGATTCAAGTGATCGAAGCCGCCGGTTACAAAGTAGTTGTCCGAAAAGTTGCCGAAACATCGCGTCGCTTGAGGGACGATAAGGACGATAGGGATATTAGGAACATTAGGGACTAATGGGACGATGAGAGACAATTTTCTTTTACTCTCCACTACTGCTGTTGGTTCCAGATAGGGATTGGCGGTAGATATTGAAAGGGGTTTAGGCGTTGCCATGGGGTTGGAGTTGATGGTTGTTGATCGGGCGGAGCAAGCGGCACGGGGACTTCAAACCGAACAGCGGAAATACTCACATCATCAAGGTGAACTTCTCCCAATCCCTGTAATCCAAACGTTACATAGTAATTGCCGTCCATCGGAACATTTCGGTAAAACGCAAATTCCCGCCAATCTTTGGTCTCCAAAAAACGCAACGCCAACGCCTCACCGCCAAGCGAATCGAAAATCATTAAACCGTCCACCGTAGATTCCAACCTTCGCGGAATACGCACCCAACCATGAACACATAACATTTCACCCATTTTTACCGGAATCGGCGGAGTTGTCATCCAAATCGGCGTTGTTTCCAACTGCACCGGCTTCTCTTCGGAAGACGTCGGCAACACAATCATCTGCAAGCCTTTTTGACCCGAATGTTTTGCATTCGTTACCGTATCACGTTTCGGCGACGCCAACCCCTCAATACGATGCGACACCGTTTCCCAACCGGCTTGGCTCATCTGATAAAGATTTTCCATGTCCCCGCAAAGTAAACGGTTTTCACCTAAAGTTGCTCCGTTTGTTCGCTGATACGCAATTAAATAATAAGGCAATGTCGCAAAAGTTACCGAGACCGGCGTCATACAAAGATTAAGTTCATGCCGTGTCGCTTCTTGAAGTATTTCCCGCGCCGCAACCCGAAGTCCGCGTGTTGCAATTTCGGCTTGAAGATAAGAACGGGCATAGTCCGGCGGATGACGTTGAGCAAGATTTTTCGCAAGATCTATCGCACTTTTCGTCGTGTTAATCATTGTCGTCTGCTCTTTAACTGCAATAAGCGGTAAATTGTCTTTCGGATGAACCGGAATTGCTTTCATTTCCGCAGATTGTTTCAATACGGAAAGAACTTGTTCGGTTGCGGCAAGTTGAATCTCCGCAAGACGGCACGCTAAATAAGCGGCACGTGCTCCAATCTCTTTAGCACGTTTTCCAATATTAGCGTAAACAGCATCCACTTCACCGAAAAAAATCAACGAATTTAAATTCGCTTCCGGCAGTTCAATCTGCATACCTCCGGCAACCCGTTTCGTGTCAATCGGATAAAGACTGCCCGGAACAAGATGATAAGCATCGTAAGTTTCAGGGATTCCGGAAATAACATATTTAACATTACCGACAATCGCCGCACTTAACGCCATTTGATTCCGGTTTTCCTGCCAGATCGGAACCAACAACCGTGAACGTCCCGCCTGAATCACCGCACTAGACATCGGACGGCGATTCGATTTAACCAATGCCGGTGAAACATTGCCCGACGCAAACCATTCCTCAATCAATTGGAGTTCCCAATTGAGTAATTCCAACGCCGTCCGCCGAAATTCACTTTCGGGATCGTTGTTGGTAAGAGACGTGTTCGATGTAAATAAAATTCCATGCGCTCCGGTTGCCAAAGCGAGATGCACTTGCATTTTAAGTTGTTCGTAAGAAAACGGACAAATTGATTGCGGATTGGCTTCGAACATTGTCCATTGGTTGGCAAGTTTCACGGAAGGCTGAGTTTGGACGGTACACCAAAACGGCGTGTCAGGTCTTGCCAATCGCGGATAATCGTGTTGCCAATCCCGCAACGCCGGAAAATCCAACGACGACATGAGCGGTTCACGCCGCATCATGAGAATATCGGCAATTCGGCTGTATTCGCGAACACCGCTTCGCGCCGTACAAAGAATTGGGCGTCTCCGCACACGATCAGCGCTTTGTAACACCGAAACCCATTGCGAATAAGCCGTATGACTTGGCTGCGTACACTCATCGCCAAGATTCCACACCAAAACATTGTCAAATGCGGAATCAATTACAGAAGTTCCCCCTCCCGTTCCTATTCCTGACGAAGAAGATTGAGAGGAAGATTGAGACGATACGCCGGAATTGAATTTGGACGCAACAGCCAATTCAGACGGACCCGGCGGCGGACAAATTAACCAAATTCCGGCGTTTTTTGCCTCCTGCAACAACGCAGCGGTTGGACGTTCCCTGATCCATGCGGCGTTAAATTCCAGTTGACGTAAAAAAGTTAAGGGTTCGCCGTTGTATTCGATTGCCCGAACGCCAATCGGAATCTCGTCAACAGAAAGAACTTGATCGGAAAGACGAATAGGCATCAAAGAAGCCGGTGAAACACTCTGAGGTAACTGACTAGTCAACGAAAACTGAATTTCATCTTGCTCCGAAAAAACAGAACGCTTGGAATTTTCGAGTAAACGTGAAGAGATTGACCGGTTTTCGGGTAAACGAAAAGAGTCGGCATTGGAACTAAGAGAGTTGACATTTGAACTAAAAGAGTCGGCATTTGAACTAAAAGAGTTGACATTTGAACTAAGAGAGTTGGCATTTAAACTAAAAGAGTCGGCATTGCCGGAAATAGGGGTTGCTTTTAACGGTGAAGAATTTCGGTTGGCAAGCGGTGAAACCCATTCGGTATCTTGAGATCGAGTCGTCTGAAGGTACACCGATTTCAAACCTGCTTCGATTTTGAAACCGTCAAAATTGACCGGATCAAAACACAGTGTTTGGTACGGTGTTTGTTTTTCGGATTCGCAACGGTTTAGAACTTCGCCGGATGCGGCAACATGACCGATTACTTCAAGTGAATCAATCCAAAGAGTTTTGGGAGTTGGGGGCGTTGTTCCCGGTTCGGCAAGAAGAACGAGTTGACGAATATATTTGTCGCGGAGATCGAGATTCATTTTGAGTTCGGCGCGGAGCAATCTTCCAAGCCGTTCCGTTTGTTGTACTAGAGTTGGATTCCCGTTTTTATCCCAAAATCCGAGTTTTTCCCATTTATTTGATCCCGTGTATTTTGTGCCGGTAACAAGATAGGTAATTGGTTTTCCGGTTTCGGGGTGTAAGGAGTTTGGAAGGACAATTTGGGCTCCGATAGTAATTCCCGGTTGATTGGATTGAACACAAAGAGTTGGTAAAAGGTCTTCGATAATCAACGGAAAACCAATAAAATGACCAAGAACAACACAAGAATCGGTTGGAAGTGAAAACCGGAACATTTCCGATTGTTTCCCTTGAAACGGCTGAAGCAGGGAACGTTGTTGTTCGGCAACTGTTCCGCGTTTTTCGGAGTGCAGTATTCTCCAACTTGGAATATCTTTTTCAAAATATTCTGTCCAGGTTGGCTGTAATGATTTCGTCTGACCTAACAGGAATCCGCCGGCAGGGTTAAAAATTCCCAAGATGAGGACAACGAAAATATAAAAATAAAGAAAAAAAGTTTGTGGTTTACTCATGAGCAAGCAGTTAATAAACAGTACAATCATAGTGATTTAATAATCGTAATATATCAGCAGAATTTTCTAAAACATCTTTAACAGTTTTCGCAAACCTCATTTTCAACCTAATTTTTTCCTAACTAAACAACCTCAGTAGCAACAAGTTCCCCAAAGTACAAACCTCATTACCTCATT
>JAIRLW010000464.1 GCA_031259095.1 Planctomycetaceae bacterium
GATTCGGGTATTTTTGTTCAACTTCCTGCATAAAACACGATTCGTGATTTTGATGATTTTTCAAAAACCAATCGACATGATTTTCAAGATACTGTTCACGTACAGACGGATCGTTCAAATCATTTGGAACACGTTCCATTCGCGGATCAATACTGTCAAACCCGAAAAACGGTTTGTTTAACCGTTGCCGAATCATGCCGGCATATTCGGGATTCAACTCAATTCCAAGACATCGGCGTCCTGTTTGTTGACAAACCCGTAACGTTGTTCCGCTGCCGGCAAACGGATCAAGTACTTCACTTGACAACATCGAAGACGCAAGAACCATGCGCTCAATTAACCCTTCCGGTTTTTGTGTCGGATGCGGCTGTCTGTTTTCGTTGCAATAATGAACATGGGAAAACTCCCAAACATCGCCGGGATTCGCACCGCGCATGTTGTTAATTGAACGATAATATTTTTGCGGAACTCTGACCGCGTCCAAATTGAAATAATATTTTTGCGTTTTTGAAAACATTAAAATATCATCGTGACGCGGTGAAAATCCTTTCGTCTTGCCGATTCCTTGCGTGTAATGCCAACAAATCCAGTTGACAAAATTCATATTCAATTCCGTTTCCAATATTTGATAAACGTATGAAATCATGCGGAATCCGACAAAAACATACATCGTTCCTTCCGGTTTCAAAATTCTTCGGCATTCACGCGTCCATGTCTGTGTGAAGTTCAAGTAATCGTCAAAATCTTTTCGATCAGACGTATTGCCGTATTCCTTCCCTAAATTATAAGGCGGATCGGCAATCACCAAATCTATAGATTCATCAGGCAACTTTGGAAGTTCATGAAGAGAATCACCGCAAAGAATTTTTATATCAGGATCATTCACTGTTTTTCACCCAACCGTTTCTTTCTGCAAGTTCCTGCCACTCTTCCAAAGTTCGTTTGTTTGATGACAAATATTTTTGGTCAAGTAATTGGCAAAATTCCCAAACATTGCGATATTTAAGCGTCACATAATGAATGTCTTTGATTTGAATTTGCCCTGTTCCTAAAGCAGGATTGTAACTTATATCGTTTGCCGCAAGGTATTTCAAATCATACGCATTGTGCCCGACAACTTCCATAACTCCGTCCATTAATCCGGTTTTTTCGTTTCTGTTACAATAGACACGATGTTTCAATGAAAGTATTACAAATAAATAATCTGGATCATCGACATAAGCGGTTCGGATTCGTTGGTAGGAAGTGATGTTAGGAGACCGTCCACTATTGGGAATATCCTCTGCCGTAGCCTTGACGTCAACTTCTGCTGTAATACCCAATTCCGTTTTACGTTTCTTTTTGAATTGTAAAATAATATCCGCTTTGTTAAGACGTTCCTGCGCCTCCACATGAATCAATGCGTATTTATTATGCGTATCTTCGCAAATTCCGGTAAAAATTTCAACAGCCCATACCTCAACGAATGGTCCGGCAATTTTGTTAATATTTTCCATCGGCAATCCCAATTTCAAATTGGTATTGATAATGATTTTATTATTTTGCAAATGAATTGCTTCTTGAACAATAGATTCAATTACCTGAATAACGTAATCCGAACACTCCCGATAATCTGAGCATTCTTCGGGAATTTTAAAATCCATCTCGTCATATTTTTTCATGGAATAGATGCCTCAATACTATATTTTACGGATTTTATGGATACGGATTTTATGGATTGATACACTCTGCTGAGGTTGTTTTAGACAATCGTTAGGAAAAATAAGTTTGAAAATGAGGTTAGTGAAAATGGAATCAAAATCTTTGTGAAAATTCTACGGAAATATTACCAATATTGCAGATTGATGATTTACCGAATTTGAAAATCATCAATCTGCAATCTAAAATCACATTTTTGTCTAATAGTCTAATAGTTTAATGGTTTAATCGTTCTTTTTTGTGTTGGTCAGAGCGGTGTAGAAGTTGAAACGTTCTTCGACTTCGCGTTGTGATTGTTCGATCAACCGCTCGAACACATCCGGTTTTGACCGGTTCAAAACCGCAAAACGATTTTGTTTCAACTCGAAATCTTTTACCGAACCTTCCGGCGTTTTCGACGACACTTCAAGCGGTTGAGATTTGCGCGGGTCGTAAGTGTAAAGGGGCCAATATCCACATTTCACCGCTTCCTTTTGCAATTCCAAACCGATTTTCATGTCCGACATACCGTGAGCAATACAATGAGCGTAAGCAATAATCAGCGACGGTCCCGGATACGCTTCCGCCGCACGAATCGCTTTAATAGCGTGATTCGGATTCGCACCAATAGAAATTTGTGCAACATAAACATTGCCGTAAGCCATTCCCATCATACCGAGGTCTTTTTTACGGGTTGGTTTTCCGCCGGCGGCAAATTTCGCAACCGCTCCTTTGGGTGTGGACTTCGACGCTTGACCGCCGGTGTTTGAATAAACTTCAGTGTCAAGAACCAAAATGTTAATATCCCGCCCCGACGCAATCACATGGTCAAGCCCGCCGTAACCAATATCGTACGCCCAACCGTCGCCGCCGAAACACCAGCAACTCCGGCGTACCAGCGAATCCGCTATATTAAGCAAGTTCAAACCGGTAATACATGCGTCCGGCGTTGTCTTATCACACGTTCCGTGATTCAAACACGCTTGAACCTTCGCCTTGAGTTCGGCAACCCATTGACGTTGTAACGCAATTTCGGCTTCGGTTTCCTGTTTATTGTTCAGGATATTGTCCACGAGTTCCGCACCGATTTGTTCACGTCTTGCCGTTAGAATTTCTTTAGCATAAGCGTTTTGCTGATCGACCGCAACACGAAGCCCAAGTCCAAATTCGGCGTTGTCCTCGAACAATGAATTACACCACGCCGGTCCGCGACCATTGGCGTCTTTGGTGTACGGAGTTGTCGGCAAGTTCCCGCCGTAAATCGATGAACAACCTGTTGCGTTGGCAACCAACATCCGGTCTCCGAAAAATTGCGTAACCAGTTTGACATAGGGCGTTTCACCGCAACCGGCACACGCACCGGAATATTCAAAGAGCGGCAGTAAAAGTTGCGATCCCTTAATACTGTCGGCGTTGACTTTTGAACGGTCAACTTCGGGAATAGAAAGGAAGAAATCCCAATTTGCCCGTTCCGCTTCAAGATGGTCAACTTTGGGTTCCATATTAATCGCCTTGCGTCCTTCCACTGCTTTGTTTTTGCCGGGGCAATTTTGAACACAAAGTCCGCAACCAACACAATCATCAGGAGCAGGCTGAATCACCGCTTTGTTACCCGGAAATTCTTTGCCTTTCCAATCGGCGGAATGAAAAGTTTTCGGAGCGTTTGCCAACAAATCGGGACTCAATGTTTTGAACCGAATCGCAGCGTGCGGGCAAACCAATGAACATTGACCGCATTGCAGACAAACAGACGAATCCCAAATGGGAATGTCGATAGCAATATTACGTTTTTCGTACTGGGAAGTTCCGGTCGGGAACGAACCGTCGGCTGCCGGAAGCATCGCACTCACCGGTAAATCATTGCCGCGTGCCGCAAGAATTTCACCGAGTGTTTCTTTGACAAATTTCGGCGGATTACCAACCGCTCCGGTGTGCCGATGCAATTTTGACGAAACGGTTTGAGGATAATGAACCTCTTTAAGTGCGGCAACCGCCGAATCAACCGCATCGTAATTCTTTTGAACAACCGCATCGCCTTTCTTGCCGTAAGTTTTTTTGATTGCTTTTTTGATATGCCCGATGGCTTCTTCGGAAGTTGGGAACAGTTTTGCCAATTGGAAAAAACAGGTTTGCATAACGGTATTGAGACGGTTCCCCATTCCGGCTTCGCGGGCAACTGTTACGGCATCGACAACATAAAACTTCGCTTTTTTAGCAATAAGTTCCTGTTGCAGTTCTGCCGGAAGATGATCCCAAACTTCATCGGGTCCGTAAGGCGAATTGAGTAGGAATGTTCCGCCTTCGACCAACGGTTGCAACATATCCAGTTTTTCGGTGAAAACGAATTGATGACAGGCGATAAAATTTGCCTTCGTAACAAAATACGAACCTTTAATCGGGCGAGGAGAAAACCGGAGATGAGATTCCGTAACCGAACCGGCTTTTTTCGAATCGTAAACAAAATAACCTTGAGCGGAAAGATGAGTGTTTTCGCCGACGATTTTTGTTGTATCCTTATTGGCTCCAACCGTTCCGTCGCTGCCGAGACCAAAGAATAAACATCGTGTTACGTCGTCCGCTTCCGTTGAATATTGAGGATCATACGGCAAACTGAGATTTGTTACATCGTCGTTGATACCGATAGTAAATTCGCGTTGCGGATTGGGTTTTGCCAATTCATCATAGATTGCTTTTGCCATTGCGGGCGAAAATTCTTTTGACGAAAGACCGTAACGCCCGCCGACAACCGTTAATTTATCGCCGGTCCAGTTTTCGGCAATTGCGGTAACAACATCCTGATACAACGGTTCACCTAAGGCGCCGGGTTCTTTTGTTCGGTCAAGAACGGCGATTTTCTTAACCGTTTTCGGCAATGCGGCGGTGAATGCGGCGCCGTCGAATGGACGATAAAGCCGGACATTGATAAGACCGATTTTTTCGCCGCCTTTAACGTGGTCGAGATATTCTTCGACAATTCCTGTGGACGATCCCATTGCGACAATCACGCGGTCAGCATCGGGTGCGCCGAAATAATCGAATAGATGGTAAGACCGTCCCGTTAATTGGGCGAATTTATCCATTTCCGCCTGAACGATGGCGGGAACTTTATTGTACACTGTGTTGCAGGCTTCGCGTGCTTGAAAGAAAACGTCGGGATTTTGGGCGGTTCCTTTGAGTAAAGGTCGGTCCGGCGACAATGACCGTTTACGGAATGTTTCGATAGTTTCCATATCGAGCATTCGTTTGATAACTTCATCGGGAATTGGTTCAATTCGGTTGACTTCGTGAGAAGTTCGGAAGCCGTCGAAAAAATGCAGGAAAGGCAAACTTGCTTTATAAGTTGCGGCGTAGGCGATCATTGCCATATCGTGAGTTTCCTGAATTGTTCCTCCGCCGATAAACGCCCAACCGGTACTTCGGCACGCTAAAATATCGCTGTGATCGCCGAAAATGGAAAGGGCATGAGTTGCGACGGTTCGGGCGGAGACGTGAAAGACGGTTGGTGTTTGCTCGCCCGCAACTTTGAACATAATCGGAATCATTAGGAGCAAGCCTTGTGAGGCTGTAAATGTACAAGTCATTGAACCGGCTTGTAAAGAGCCGTGAACTGCTCCTGCGGCTCCGGCTTCGCTTTGCATTTCCACAATTTGCGGAATGGTACCAAAAATATTTTTCTTTCCCTTTGCCGCCCAATCATCCGCGAGTTCGCCCATTGTTGAGGACGGGGTGATTGGATAGATTGCCATGACTTCATTACAGGCATGGGCAATAAGGGTTGTTGCTTCGTTTCCATCGACCATTAAAAATTGGTTGTCACTCACAGAAAATCTCCTAAAAGTGTTAGGTTGGGGTTGGGTTTAGCCAGCCGTTCCGGTTACGGCTGGAAGGATTTGCTCCTGACTGTAAATTCCGCCATGGCAAAAAGGCAGAATATTTTATAGAAAATGATACCCAACTTAGGAAAAAACGTAAAGCCCCCCTTAAACAAATCATCGATAGGAAATTTCTAAAAATTCGTTTTTAATTAGAATTATTACCCCAATCTGTCCCTAATGTCCCATTTGTCTCTAATATCCCAGATATTTCTCTCTTAGTTCTACGAGCCGTGAAATATCACAGTTCCGTGATATTCGATAGGTAATGCCGTGAAATATCACGGCGAAAGAGAACGTTTTCATCTCAGATTTTAGGCGATAAAACGTGGAATAGACTGAAAATAAAGCACTTTACGCAATTATAGAATAATTTTTATATTATTTGGCATGGCAATTGCATAAGAGTATTTTGGTTGCTTCGACTTTTGGGGGGAGTTGGCGTAGGTTTTACGAAAATAATTATTCTACGTCAACTCTTTTGTTTTGAATTTATTTCCTAAATATTTCCTAAAAAAATTTTTTTGTATCCCCGTATTGACAAAGCCGATGATATGGATTACCATAAGGCATAGTAATTCCGTAGGCTTTTAGGTTTTTTATTTTCTCACTTCAACACAAAGGAGTCTTCCATGACAAAGATTTCGAAACGGATTACCGATTTGATCGGTGGAACACCATTATTGGAACTTACCAATTACGAAAAAAAGAATGGATTGAACGCGACCATTATCGCGAAACTTGAGTATTTCAATCCTGCCGGAAGCGTTAAAGACCGTATTGCGGTTGCGATGATCGACGATGCCGAAAAGAAAGGGCGTATCAAGCCCGGCGCGACACTCATCGAACCAACCAGTGGTAACACCGGAATCGGTTTGGCAGCGGTTGCCGCATCGCGCGGTTACAAACTCATTCTCACCATGCCCGAAACAATGAGTATTGAACGCCGAAATCTGCTCAAGGCTTACGGCGCGGAACTCGTTCTCACCGAAGGCGCAAAGGGAATGAAAGGCGCAATCGCCAAAGCCGAAGAACTGGTCAAAACAACACCGGGAAGTTTTTCTCCCGCTCAGTTTGACAATCCGGCAAATCCTGAAATTCACAAAAGTACCACCGGACCGGAAATCTGGAAAGATACCGACGGTAAAATCGATTATTTCATTTCGGGAATCGGTACCGGCGGAACAATCACTGGAGCCGGAGAATTTCTCAAATCGAAAAACTCGAAACTTAAAATTATTGCCGTTGAACCAGCCGCGTCGCCGGTTTTGTCCAAAGGAACTCCCGGTCCTCATAAAATTCAGGGAATCGGAGCAGGTTTTGTACCGAAAATCCTGAACACGTCCATTTATGAAGAAATTATCACGGTCGAAAATGAAGCGGCGTTCGCAACCGGTAAATCTGTTGCATTAACAGACGGTTTGCTTGTTGGTATTTCGTCCGGTGCAGCGTTGTGGGCGGCAACAGAAGTTGCGAAACGACCCGAAGCAAAAGGGAAAAATATTGTGGTTATCCTGCCCGATACCGGTGAACGATACCTGTCCACCGCATTGTTTGCAGAATAAACCCAAAAAAGAACCTCTAATAATTCATGAATTATTCATGAGATATTATTTGTCCCTAAAGTCTCATTTGTCCCTAATGTCCCTTTTTTATGGGACAATTAGGGATGATAGTGACTAAGGAGATAAATAATCAAGATCGATAACTTGCAAAAACAATTTTCAGGTGTAAAGTGTTTACACTCAAAATAAAGACAACTTTTTTATTTTTATTAAACTAAAAAAATTAAAACCACTAAGGAGAATTTTTATGACGAAAAAATATCATCTTGAAACGCTTGCGATTCATGCGGGTCAGGAAATTGAACCAACCACCTTAGCCAGAGCGGTTCCGGTTTACCGTACAACTGCGTACAATTTCAAAAATTCCGAACACGGCGCCAATTTGTTTGCTTTAAAAGAGCTGGGCAATATCTATTCGCGGCTCATGAATCCGACAAACGACGTTCTCGAAAAACGTCTTGCCGAACTTGATGGTGGAGTTGCCGGATTGACGTTATCGAGTGGAACGGCGGCGGTTTATTTCACGATTACCAATATTTTAAAACAGGGCGACGAATTTGTAACGGCTTCGAATTTATATGGAGGAACGTTTACGCAATTCGATGCGATTTTGCCGAATCAAGGAATCACGGCACGTTTTACACCGGTCAATGATTTCAAAGCGGTTGAAGCGGCGATCAACAATAAAACCCGTGCGATTTTTATTGAAACGATTGGCAATCCGGTTCTTGATGTTGCCGACATTGAAGGTTACGCTAAAATTGCCAAAAAGCATGAATTACCGCTTATTGTCGATTCGACCTTCACGCCGCCGACTCTTTTACGACCCATTGAATACGGCGCGAATATTGTGATTCATTCTTTATCGAAATGGATTGGCGGTCACGGAACGGGTATTGGCGGCGTGGTCATTGACGATGGTAAATTCAACTGGAAAAATCCGAAATTTGCGTTATACAATGAGCCGGATCGTGGTTATCATGGATTGCGTTTTGGACACGATCTTGGTCCGATTTCGCCGTTGGCGTTTATTTTGCGGCTTCGGACGGTTGGTTTGCGAAATCAGGGACCAACGTTGGCGCCGGATGCGGCGTGGATTTTCCTGCAAGGCGTGGAGTCGTTACCGCTTCGCGCGGCACGGCATAGCGAAAATGCGTTGAAAGTTGCCGAATATTTGACAAAACATCCCAAAGTTTCGTGGGTTCGTTATCCGGGTCTCAAAGGCGATCCGTCTTATGATTTGGCGAAAAAATATTTACCAAACGGTGCGGGCGGTATGGTGGTGTTTGGTCTCAAAGCCGGCAAAGACGCGGGAATCAAGTTGGTGGACAACATCAAACTATTCAGTTTGCTTGCCAATGTCGGCGATGCTAAAAGTTTGATTATCCACTCGGCAAGTACAACTCATTCACAACTAAGTGAGGAAGATCAAAAGAAAGCGGGGTTAAATCCTGATTTGGTTCGTCTTTCGATTGGTCTGGAACATATTGACGACATTATCGGCGCTCTCGACGACGCGCTGAAATTAGGGCGTGTTGCCCCTAATCCTTGACACGCTTTATCAAAAAGGTTATAGTCCGCGATGAAATGGTCAGAAGTCACCTCTAATCGAGTTAAACACTTCCTGCCCGTGCAGCGTGGTCATGTAGTTATCGACCATCTCCCTTTCCTGCAAGTTCTGGAATCTATGACCGAAAACGGCTGTCGTTGGCGTGTGTTACCGGCTCATTTCGGTCATTGGTTTACCATTTATCGCCGATTTCGTCGTTGGATTGAACAGGGCATTTTCGACTATATTGAAGAGTCTTTACGGTCTCAAAAGATTCAGGATAAAGGAGTTAAAGAATTAGCGTTGGACAGCGCTTAGGTCAAGGTGCATCCCGACGGCGCCGCCAAAGAAAAATCGAAAACAA
>JAIRLW010000302.1 GCA_031259095.1 Planctomycetaceae bacterium
CGATTACGGCGATGATGTTTTGCTGATGGTCGGACCAACAACCGGTCCGGAAGGAACCTTGATGGATCGCGCTGTGCGGACAATTCCGACAATGGTGTTGCCGCATCTCATTCGTAATATTTCGCCTTATTACGATATTATCGCGTATCGGGAAATCAAAAAATCGTTGCAACAATTTCGTCCCGATGTTGTTCACACTCACAGCGCGAAGGCTGGAATTCTTGGTCGTGCCGCCGCATGGAATCTCGGAGTGCGCGTTGTTGTTCACGGAGTTCACGGCGCGCCGTTTTATCCGTTTCAAAATTTTGCGGTTCGTGAATTTTACAAATATTGTGAACGTTGGGCGGCTCGGCGTTGTCATGTGATGATTTCCGTAGCCGACGCGATGACGGATCTCATGGTTACAGGAAAGGTCGTTCCGAAAGAGAAATTCGTTACGGTGTACAGCGGAATGGAGGTGGAACCATTTCTTGAATCGGAACAATTTCGGATTTCAGTACGAAAACAATTCGGATTTGCGGAAAATCATATCGTGATTGGCAAGATTGCCCGATTGTTTCGTCTTAAAGGACACGAATTTATTGTTGCGGCGGCAAAATCAATTATTGAACGGATTCCCAATGTCCGGTTTCTTTTTGTCGGCGACGGAATGTTGACGGAATATTATCGAAACAAAATAAAACGAATGGGACTTGAAAACTATTTCGTTTTTTCCGGACTTGTTCCGCCAGATCAGATTCCGGCGATGATTTCTGCGATGGATATTGTTGTTCATACGAGTCTTCGCGAAGGTTTGGCGCGTGTTTTACCGCAGGCGCTTCTTGCGGGCAAACCTGTTATTAGTTACGATATTGATGGAGCCAGAGAAGTCGTTCTGAACGGCAAAACCGGATTCCTTCTTCCGCCTCAATCAGTTACGGAATTAGCGGATACGGTGATCCGGCTGTCTGAAAACCCGACACTCCGAAATGAAATGGGACAAATCGGTCGTCAACTATTTTCGAAACAATTTGACCATCATTATATGACGCAACAAATCAGACAAATTTATTTGAAATGGTTGTGAGGAAATCTTCACTGAAAATTTTAGGGACATTAGGGATGCAAGGGACATTAGAGACAATAATCTTTAGAACAAATTTATGTTTCAGAAAACAATATTCTTAGAAACACCCGCTTGTCCCTATTGTCCCATTTGTCCCAACATTGAAAATTTTAGGGACAAAGGAACATTAGGAACAAATAACAACCTTGCATTGAATAGTTTCCTATTTCTTTGCGGCGGCTTTTTCTTTCTTTTCCTGAATGGCGGCTTGGGCGGCGGCAAGTCGAGCAACCGGTAAGCGAAGCGGTGAACAACTCACGTAATTCAAACCGACTTTGTGACAGAATTTCACCGAAGCCGGATCGCCGCCGTGTTCGCCGCAAATACCTAGTTTAATGTCGGGACGAGTTTCACGACCACCGGCAATCGCTATTTTGATAAGCCGACCAACTCCGTCTTGATCCAACGTCTGGAACGGATCAGCCGGGAAAATGTCCAACTCTTGATATTGGTTGATGAACGCCCCGTAATCGTCGCGGCTAATACCAAGTCCGGT
Source organism: Planctomycetaceae bacterium (assembly GCA_031259095.1). Classification (GTDB taxonomy): domain Bacteria; phylum Planctomycetota; class Planctomycetia; order Pirellulales; family Thermoguttaceae; genus WRKP01. The sequence goes on from JAIRLW010000302.1 coordinate 1,602, forward strand.
TTGCGTCAGGTCGTTGGTGCCGAAACTGAAAAATTCTGCGCCTTTCGCAATTTCGTCCGCAGTTACGGCGGCACGCGGAATTTCGATCATTGTTCCCACCAAGTAATCAACCGTAACTCCTTTTTCCTTGAACACTTTGGCGGCGGTTTCACGAATGATCTTTTCCTGATTACGGAATTCCGTGATATTTCCGACCAACGGAATCATAATTTCCGGGTGAACATCAATTCCTTCTTTCATCACATTGACAGCGGCTTCGCAAATCGCGCGGGCTTGCATTCGTGTGATTTCGGGATACACAATACCAAGTCGGCAACCACGATGTCCAAGCATCGGATTCGATTCGGCAAGTTCGTGAACTCGTTCCGCAATCTTTTCCTTTTTAATACCAATCTTTTTGGCAAGTTCTTCCTGCTCTTTGGCTTCGTGCGGAACAAATTCGTGAAGCGGCGGATCAAGAAGACGAACAGTAACCGGACGACCATTCATCGTGCGGAAAATTCCCTCGAAATCTTCGCGTTGATATTTGAGCAACGGTTCCAACGCCTTTTCACGATCTTCAACAGTTTCCGAAAGAATCATCCGACGGAAATCGTCAATCCGGTCAAAAAACATGTGTTCCGTTCGGGTTAAACCAATTCCCTCCGCTCCGAAAGCAATTGCTCGTTCTGCCTCTTTGGGATTATCCGCATTGGTACGAATACCAAGTTTTCTGTAACGATCCGACCAACTCATCAATTGCTGGAAGCATTGGTATAACGGAGCATCTTGCGGTTTAAGCGATTTTTCAAACAAGACTTGCAAAATTTCAGACGGCGACGTCGGAACCTGACCTTCATAAACATTGCCGGTAAAACCGTCAACAGAAATCCAATCGCCTTTTTTGAACACTTTGTTGCCGACAGTCATCGTTTCGGCTTTGTAGTCGATCACGATTCCATCGCAACCACAAACACAAGCCTTTCCCATCTGTCGGCTAACCAACGCGGCATGGGAAGCGGCGCCGCCGAATGAAGTCAGAATACCTTGCGCAACTTTCATACCACGCAAGTCTTCCGGCGTTGTTTCACGGCGAACGAGAATAATTTTAGCGTTGTTGTCTTTTTGCCAAATTGCTTCGGCATCGTCGGGTTGGAAACAAATTTGTCCGGTTGCCGCACCGGGACCAGCAGCAATACCTTTGGCAATCGATGTTTTTCCTTTTAAACCGGTTCCGCTAAAAATTGGTTGCAGGAGTTGCGTAACATCGTTGGCGGGAATTCGGGCAATCGCCTCAGCCGGAGTAATCAGCCCTTCGTTGACCATATCCACCGCAGCACGAACCGCCGCAAAACCGGTTCGTTTGGCATTACGAGTTTGGAGCATCCAGAGATTTTGACGTTCAATCGTAAACTCAATATCCTGAATATCACGATAATGATTTTCCAGTTTCATCGCCACATCAGCGAATTGCGTCCAAACTTTGGGCATATCCTTGTTGAGTGAATCTTCAATCTTTTTGGGAAGCCGAATACCCGCGACAACATCTTCACCTTGAGCGTTGATAAGATAATCGCCGGTAATTCCCGGAACACCGGTTGCGCCATTTCGGGTTAAGGCAACACCGGTCGCGCAATCGTCGCCCATATTGCCGAAAACCATTGCCTGAACATTAACCGCCGTCCCCCACTCATGCGGAATACCGTAAGTTCGGCGGTAAACAATCGCGCGGTCATTCATCCAAGACCCAAACACCGCTCCGATTCCGCCCCAAACTTGTTCCATCGGATCGTCTGGAAAATCTTTACCGGTTTGTTTTTTGACCGCAGCCTTAAACTCTTTAACAAGTTCTTTGAGATGTTCTTGTTTCAGTTCGGAATCGAGTTTAACGCCGGCTTTTTCTTTTTTCTTTTCGAGAAGTTCTTCAAACGGGTCGATATCCGTTTTGGTTTTCGGTTTCATTTCAAGAACGACATCGCCGTACATTTGAACAAAACGACGATAACAATCCCATGCAAAACGCGGATCGCCTGATTTTTCGGCGAGAACTTCGATAGTTTTGTCGTTCAGCCCGATATTGAGAACAGTGTCCATCATTCCCGGCATGGATTCGCGTGCGCCGGATCGGCAGGAAACCAAAAGCGGTAAATTCTTGGTATCGCCGAATTGTTTTTTCATGGTCTGTTCAATTTTTTTCATGGCTTCATTAACCTGTTCCTGAAGTTCAGGAGGATAAGTTCTGCCGTGATCATAAAAGTAGGTACAAACTTCTGTCGTAATGGTAAAACCGGACGGAACCGGCAAACCGATTTTAGCCATTTCAGCTAAATTCGCGCCTTTTCCGCCGAGAAGATTTCGCATTGTTGCGTCACCGTCTGTTCCGTCTTTACCAAAACTATAAACGTACTTTGCCATAATAAGTTGCCTCTTTAATCTATTTAAAAGATGTGTAAAGTGTAATTACGCCGACTTCAATCGGCACAAAACTAAATCGCAACTATTGTAGCGGTTATAATCAATGCGTCAACAGTGCATAAAATAAAATTTTTTTTAATAACAGAATTATTTGTCCCTTTTGTCCCTTTTGTCCCAATTTGTCCCAATTTGTCCCTAAAGTCCCTTTTGTCCCTAAATTGAACCTAAGGGATGAATGGGACAAAAGGGACGAATGATTTTTAAATCATAAAATCCTTAAAATCAGAAAAAACGTTAAATTTTATCTATTCTGTTTAATGAGTAAATTCAAAATAACCGATATAAACGGTAAAGCATTTTATCCCATTTGTCCTCAATTGTCCCTATCGTCCCTAAAATGTTTGTCAAAAGTTTGTTTGTAACCAATTAAAAAATGCCCTTTCAAACGATTTACACTTCAGGAACCGGTATGTTGGGCATGGAAAAAAAGCTCAACACTATCGCCAATAACCTGTCAAACCTCGAAACAACCGCGTATAAAAAACAACGTTGTAATTTCGAAGATTTGTATTACGATAATTTGCGATATCCGGGTTCGCAAGATGTTAACGATGAATTTACCGCTACCGGTATTGCTATCGGAGTTGGAACTCGTGTAACAAGTGTTCAGTCGGTTTTTTCCGAAGGTTCATTGACACTAACAGAAAGAGACCTTGATGTTGCGATTACCGGCGAAGGTTTTTTCCGATGTATGGACCCGTTTGTCGGTCAAGAGTTTTACACCAGAGCCGGTAATTTTAGTGTCAACGCAAACAATAATCTGGTACTGGGCAGCGCCCATACAGGACGTGTCGTCCAACCGGCAATTCAAATTCCAGAAGGCGTACAAAAAATTCAAATCGATGACAGCGGAATCGTTTGGGTGGTACAAAACGGCGACGTCCAGCAACTTCAGAATATTGGACAAATTGAACTGGCAACTTTTATTAACCCGGAAGGATTACTCCGTGTCGGTGAGAATCTCTATCGTGAAACGCAGGCTTCCGGCGCACCGGTATTGAATAATCCCGGAGTGAACGGTACAGGGATGCTGAAAGCACAACATCTTGAAATGTCAAATGTTTCACCGATAACCGAACTGGTCGATATGATCACGTCGCAACGCGCTTATGAACTCAACAGCAAAGCAACACAAACCGGCGATCAACTGTTACAAACCGTTATCAGTATTAAACGGTAGAGTTTTAGGATTGAAGTGTTTTGTTAGAGTGTTTCGTTTGAAATTTACGTTTATCAGACCTAGAAACCGCGAAGTATGAGGTAATGAGGTAATACATGTTAAAACAACAGCGATATTTATTGTTTCCGAATTTTTTATTTTTTGTTTTTCTGTTTGCTGTTTTTGTTGCCAATACAAATTCACGGTTTACGGAACAATTATTTGGCGCGGAAATACGTTTGCGGTCGGAACCGGTTCGATGTTCTCGGAATCTTGTAACATTGGAAGATGTTGCGGAAATTATTCCGTCGGCAAATGAACAGTTACAACAAATTGACCGGTTACGGCAAGCCGTGTTGTTTACCGTTCCTGAACGCGGAGAACGGCGGACAGTGGAACGAATTGAATTACGCGACCTTTTATCCGGTATTGGTTTTAGTTCGATGCAACATCAATTGACCGGAGCCGCACGAATTGTGGTGATGAACGAATCAATTGGTTCCAACAACGGTTCGGCGATTGTTCCCGCTTCCTACACTTATCAGAAAAACGCAACAAATTTAACCCCGCCGATAACGCACGCCGTCAATCCGCTTCGGAAAGAATCCGTAACGCCGCAACTCATTAAAACATTGGAACAACAAATTGCGGACGCTATTGTTGTTTATCTGAATTATTGTATCTCAAAAGAAACGGGAACGCCTGCGAATGACGCTTGGAAAGTAACCGTGAAACTAACTCAGGATCAAGCCCGATTATTGGCAACAAGCGGACAGATTGAGGAAATTTTCGGTAATGTTTTAGATGTATGGAATCCCGCCGCAAACCGTCAACGGTTTGGCGTCCGAATGCAGGGACTTGATCCGACGACACAACAAAATATTATCGTAACAGTTGACGCTGTAATTGAATTACCGCAACAAGTTGTTGTTTTACGGCGTTCCTTGCCGAAGGGTTACATTATTAACGAATCCGACGTGATGCTTCGGCGTATGGAAAATCTTAAAGATGAAAACTTTTTTGTTGATATTTCTGAAGTGGTCGGACGGGAAACAACCGGCGCCGTTCGGGAACGGAGCGTTTTGACGCAAAGTATGATTAAAAAACCGGCATGGGTTCGCAAAGGCGATATTGTTACGGTTCGGCTGTTAAACAACGGAATTTCCGTGCGAACCGAAGGTGTTGCGCAAAGCAACGGCACGCAAGGCGATACGATTCCGATTGAAACAATCCGCCCGAATAACGGAAAACGTAACTCCACAAATAATAAAACGGAAACGTCAACATTTCTCGCGCGGGTGTGTGATCCGAAAACGGTGGAAGTGTTCGCCAGCGGTGTGATTGTCCGCGAATGAGTCCGCAGATTTTATGTCTATTTCAGTCCGCAGATGACACAAATTTTCGCAGATTATTTTATGACATTTTATTATCAAATACTGTAATAACCGGAGAGAAACGATGTTAAAAAATGTTTTTCATCAATCACGATTTTTAATTTACTGTTTGTTTTTTTATAGTTTGTTTATTGTTCCCGATATTTTTGCACAATCCGGTTCGTTGGGCGGTTCAACGGTGTTGACGCGTCCTGACGGTCAATCGTTGAACATGGCGGAAGCCTCGTTGACATGGGAGTCGATACCGCGTCAAAAAATGTACAAGAAACATGATATTATTCATGTACATTATAAACAACAGTGGAACTACAATAATGTTGCTAATAATCAACGGAAAAAAAGTATCAAAACCAGTGCGAAACTTACCGGTTGGTTTAAGTGGCCCAACCTTTTTTCTATGCCGGTGAAATCGGACGATGCACTGCCGGAAATCGGCGGCGAACTCGATCATAAAACACAAAGTCAAGGAAATTTGTCACGAAAAGAAACGCTGGATTTTCATATTTCCTGCCAAGTTGTATCAATTATGGACAATGGAAATTTGTTTATTGAAGGAACTTTCTCGTCCAAAATTGGTGAGGAAGGCAAAATAATGCATCTAAAGGGTTTGGTTCGGCCTGAAGATATTGGACAAGGAAACACTATTGAAAGTAACAAGGTTGCAGGACTTGAGTGCGATGAAATTCCGAGCGGCAGTTCCTACGATGCTGTTCGCCGTACTTGGGGCGCAAGAATGATCGAACAATGGAAACCGCTTTAATTTAGTTAATAGTTTATAGTTAATAGTGAATAGTTGCGCAAGCGGGTATTTTATCGTTTCGGTAATAATTTCATGAAACGCTATTCACTATTCACTATTCACTATAAACTATTAATTATTAACTAACTCTTAAAATGATGAAAAACAAATTATTTCAAATGATGCTGAAGCGAATTTTTGTATTCGCAATTTTTTGGTTACTATTGACGGTTCAATTATTTTCCGCACCGCTTCGGATTGAAAACGTTACGCGGCTTAAAGGACAGGAACCGACAACGATTCGCGGTTACGGAATTGTCAGCGGTCTCAACGGTACGGGTGATGATCCCAAATCCTACGACCAAACCGCCCGCACCATTTTGAGAATGTTTGAACTTTCCGGAATGCCCAACAGTACTCTCAAAGGTATTGGCGTTTCAAAAAATAATGCTTTGGTCGAAGTAACAGCAACCATTCCTGCAACAGGCGGACGTGACGGCGATTTGTTGGATTGTAAGTTGGTGTCGGTTGGCAATGCGAAAAGCCTTGAAAACGGCGCTCTTTCCGCAACCATGTTGACTTCGTTGTTACCGCAAAATCTCGAAGCCGCTGTTCTTGGTACGGCGTGGGGAAACCTTACCATAGAAAAAAGTAATGCGCCGAATGTCGGTAAAATTAAACGCGGTTGCCGTTTAACCGCTAATTTCATCAATCCGTATGTCGAAGATGGAAATTTAACGCTGGTGATTAAACAGGAATATTCGAATCCGCGTATGGCGATTTATGTTACTAGAGCCATCAACGAATTCTGGGGTAACGACAATTCCGTAACGCAAATAGATTCTGAAAACCGTCCATCTCAAGGATTGAATGATAATCCGTCAATAAACAGCAGATACCAAGTACCGATTGCAAAAGCAATTGATTCGCATTTTGTTATTGTCAAACTCCCCAAACATTATTTCGACAATCCTTTAGCTTTTGTTTCACAGTTGATGAATATTGTCATCACGGTAGATGATCCGTTACCGCCGCGCGTGGTGATTAATGAGCGGGTTGGTATTATTTCCATTGACGAAGGAGTGGAAGTGAAACCGACTGTGGTAACACATAAAAATATTGTTGCCGAAATTCGTCCGCCGGTTCCTCCTGGGGAACAGGAAGAAAATCCGCAACAATTTGTTGATATTGACACAGATATTAAATACCGTCAACTAACCGGCGAAGCGGTAACAAATCAAAAATTAAAGGCATTACAAGCGTCGCTTGACGCGGTTCGTGTTACGCCGCAAGACATGATTGAAATCATCAAAATCCTCGAACAACAAGGCGCATTGCTCGGCGAAGTACACTATATTGAGTAGTTGAAAGTGGAGAGTTGATAGTGGATAGTGTCGCAAGCGGATTACTAACTTTTCAATACAAAAAAATAGTTTGCGATACTCTCTGCTATCAACGATCCACTCTCAACTACCAATTACTATCCACTTTCCATTCTCAACTATCAACTAAAAAAAATGCTTTCTTCTGTATCAAATTTTGCTGGTATTTCAACGACTTACGAAGCACAATCGGCGTTGGGTTCAACACCGAAAGCTCCGCC
>JAIRLW010000323.1 GCA_031259095.1 Planctomycetaceae bacterium
CAAAAACTTGGTTCGCTCAATGACACCGAAGCCGCCGAGATGTTATTTCGGCTCAGCGTGGGTATGGACAGAGTATCGATTGTTGACGCGATCAAGGAATTGACGGCACGGCGAAACCGTATTTTGAACAATAATATGCAGAGCCGCAAGGGAACGGATCAATTAACGCAACTGTTCCGGCAGCGTGAAAAAACTGTTGCGGAAATCGCCGATGCCGCACTGCTTGTCCGTGATTATGTACGGATACGGAATGAACAGCGGACGATTGACCGGACTATCGCCAATCTTGAAGAGGATAATATTAAATTGCAGCGTGAAAAACGTTTGTATGAAATTGCGAAACAAGTTGAACCGGTTTGGGTTCGCCGCAATAAAATTCGTGACGAAATTAACGCAATGGGAACGGTTGTTGTTGTTACCGATCAGATCATGACTCAACTTGATGAAACTGCTAAACAACTCGAACAACGCCGTTTGGTTTACAATAAATTGAAAGAAGAATATCAGAAAACATTGGACGCGCTCCATGTTCAACCTGTCAACGAAACACTTGAAAAGCTTGCGCCGAGACTTGAAGTGTTACTCGAAGAAGAAAAGCGGATTGTTGAAATTGATTCGCAAATTACGGAACTGGAAAATGAAATCGCCACACTTGAATCGCGGATTCTTGACGAGGAAGAACAAATTAAACGCGGACGGCGTGCCTTACCGATTCCGCCGCAACATTCCGCAACAAAATTTGAAAACGGCGCAACAGAAAATCGGAATACTTCAGAACATGCTTCGTTTAATCCTGCCGGAGCGGTTATTTCTGCGCCGACCACATCGCCGTCTATTCCAGTTACAGCCAAAGGTTATCGTCCGAATACCGGCGATTCTATTGACGCGGTACTTCTTGATGGTTACAGAATTCCTGCTAAAGCGGTTAATCGGGCAAGACGGCGTTTGTTCCGTGTTAAAGAGCAATATGCCGAACTCGCGGGACGTTCAAAAGTGTTGAACGAAAAAGTCAAATCGGAACTTGCCAAACGTGAGGTTAAGGAATTGACGGAAGCCGTCGAAAAAGCAAGCGAAACACTTTCGCAACTTCGGCGGCGTCAAAATATCGGTCAACGGCTTGCGGAAATGACCTTACATCATAAGGAGTTACGGCGTATCAACGCTTTTTTGATACAACATCAGGCATTGCCGACTTGGGCGGTTGTTCTGCTTGGAATGATTGGTGTGTTGGGCGCAGTTCCGGTTGGACTTGCTGTTTTTGAAACAATCGGAACAAAAATTTTTGAAAACAATATACCGCCTTTTTTGACTATTTTAGGACTTGTTGCTATCGGCGGTTCTTTTGCGTTTAAAATTGTTTCGGAAAAAAACAACGCTAAAAAACTGGAACAAAATCAGCGTCAACTCGGAATGCTTCTCACACAGATCGAACATGCCAAACAGGAAGCCGCTGCGGTTGACGCAAAACTTCCGGCAACCGCGTCGTCTATTGAAATTCGTTGTCAGGAAGCGCAACAAGAATTGTCTCAACTTGAAAAATTGATTCCGATTGATACGCAACGCCGCGAGGTGAATCAACATCTGAAACAAATTGAAACACGGTTGGAACGCTGCAAGGAAGAACACGAAACCGTGGCAAAACGTTGGAATAACTGGCTTCGGCTAACCGGTTTACCAAACGATTGGACGCCGGCACGAATCCGTGATTTGATAGAACATTGCGATGTAGTCGGCGATTTGAAAAAAGAACTCGATAATCGTTACGAAACAATGAATCAACGGATTCGTGATATGCGGTTTATTACAGATCGGATTGATCGAATGATTGCGGAGTCGGGATTTTTGTTTGCCGATGGAATGAGTTACGTCGATATTCTTAATGAAATACGAAAAAAACTGGAAGCAAACGGTGCGGCGTTACAAGAACGCGAACAACTGAAAAATAATATCAGGCAACTCAACAAGATGCGGAAAAAAGCGGTTGCCGATCTCCGCAAGGCAAAGCAGGCGGAAACTGATTTACTGCGGCAATTCGGAGTGAAAACGCCGGAAGCGTTGCAAGAATTACACCGCCGTCATCAGAAACACCGAAGATTATTGCAACAAGAACAAGGGATTCAGCGTGAACTTGATGCGGCAACCGGTAATTTTTGTTCCGAATCAACGATTGGCGATCTTCTGGAACCGCGTATTGTACGGAAACTCCTTGAACAACAAGCGGAAGCGGAATTAATTCGGCAACAGAAATCCGGTAACGACTCTTTTGAATATCAAAACGAAACGATTTCCGAACAACTTGAACATCTTGAAAAATTGCCGGAACTGGACGAATTGTTAAAAGGAGTACAAAAACGGATTGAAACGACGTCGGCGAAACTTCATGACGAATTGGAACAGCGCGGTCAACTCAATGAACAACTGAAACGAATTGCGGAAGACCAAACCGCTATTAAAAAACAGCGGGAATTGGCAATTCTTGACGAGAAAATTCGTTGCGCTATATTGGACTGGCAAACTTATGCGGTTTGTGCGCGGATGCTTGACGAAATTCGTGCAACGTATGAACGTGAGCGTCAACCGCGAACTTTAGCGGAAGCGTCGGAATTGTTGAAACGATTAACGGATGGAAAATATCATCGGATATGGACGCCGCTTGGCGAGGAAACGCTTATGGTGGATGATGTGGAAGGAAACACGTTTGATGTGGCGTGGCTTTCGCGCGGAACGCGGGAACAGTTGTTTATTGCGCTTCGTCTTGCGTTGGCGTCGGCGTTTGCGCAACACGGTTCGATTTTGCCGTTAATTCTGGACGATGTGCTGGTTAATTTTGATTCACGGCGTGCTTTTGCGGCGGCAAAAGTGTTACTTGAATTTGCAAAATCGGGCAGACAGATTTTCCTTTTTACGTGTCATGAACATGTTTGCCGGATGTTTCAAAAACTTGACATTCCGGTACGAATTCTCCCTGCGGTGGACGATCCGGGCAAACCGACAAAGGTATTGTTGCCGCGTTCGATTCTGAAACGCCGCGAGGAAAAACGCCGCCGTGAAATTGAACGTCTTGCCGCTGAAAAAGCAAAACAAAAAATCGAGCAAGAAATTGCTAACCGCGAGGAATTTATTCGGTTGGATGCGTTACGTAAGGCGGAAGTCCAACGCCTTATTCTCCAAATGCAACAACAAGCAACCGCCGAAAAAATCCTCGAAGCGCAACAAAAACAAAATAAATCGGAAAAATAAAAATAGGATAAAAAAGATGGCTTGCCGGGAAATAGCAATGAAAGATTGCAAAAATGTTGTTAGGGCGTGTTGACACTAATTTCTCAAAAAAACACTGATATTAGTGTCCGCACACGCTAATCTTTATTTTTACTACGAAAATCGCGAATGTTCACGAAAAGATTTTTAGAACAATCGTTTTCATGAAAATTCGTGTCTTTCGTAGTTCCAATTCATTATTGGAAATTCTTAATTGCTTCCTATTTTGGGGAGATAATCAGAAAAATTTTACCCAGTTTAAAAACTACTGGTAAACATTAGTGTCAACACGCCCTAGTATTTTTTAATAAATAGTCTGTTTTGTTGTTTCGTAGGCTCAAAAAATAATCCGTGAAAATCGGCGTAATCGGCGGATGATTTTTTTCTATGTGTTCTGTGATTAATTAAAATAGACCGTTACTGAACATTCTGTTTTCATTTTTAAAACAGAATGTTCAAGTGTGAGGATTTGTATCAATAAAATCAACACTCCAATAACTCACGCCAACATACCGCAGACCATCTTTTAGAGAAATGTCATCAACCTTTTGTCTATTGACATGAATAGTTACGATTATGATTTTTTTCATCGGAAAGCAATTCGGCAAGTTTCTTTTGAAGAGCTTCGCCGCGTGCTTCAGTGAAAATGATTTTGCCGTCTTTGCCAACAAGAAACATGGTCGGAACACCGGCAATTGCATATTTTTTCCCTTGTAACGGCAAACCGGCTTTTTCGGTCAATTCTTCCGAAAGACATATCCAAGGAATTTTTTCATCTTCAACAACTTTTTTCGTTGCGGGTAGTTTGTCCGAAACATAAATTGAAACGATTTCAAAACCTTTGTCGTGATATTTTTCATATGCCGAAATCATTCCGGGAATTTCGGCTTTACAAGGACCGCACCACGAAGCCGTGAATTTGACCAACACAAATTTACCGCGAAGAGTTGACCAATCGAAATCCGTATCATCAACTGTTTTGCCGTAAATTTCAGGATTCGCGCCGACTGCACGAAGTGAATAATTTTCAAGTTGATTGAGAGTTTCTTTCTTTTCTTCTGCGGATAAATTAAACTCTTCGGAATGGACAAAAGTAATCAAGTTCTTGAATGTTTTATCTGCAATTTGCATATCAAATTATGTAACTTGAATAGAAAATAGAATATCAATGACTTTGCGAAGAGGATCAATCGGTTTGAATTGGGCAGGTTTCGTAACAGATAATTTTTTCGCTTGATCAACAAACTTTTCAAATTTTTCCGTTGTGAAATTTTTGCGCAGTTCAATGGCTTCTGTCGAAAGGTGTCTGAAAAGAAGTCTGTGTCGAATCACGTCTATTGGATTCGATTTTTTCATAGAGAGCTTGTTACTCAATATACGGATAAAACAACGGAACAAACGATACAAAGGAACCCATAAGAATAAGCGGTGGAAGTCCATCTTTTGTATTGTGAAAATTGTGAATCCGAGTCCCGTTTGTTTCAGATTGTTCGTACATTGCATTCTCCGCGCGGCTTGCACGGCTGGTAACAGAAGAACAATCAATACGTTGATGATTGCAATCACCACAAGAAGTTCGAACAATGAAAATTTAATGACACATTTTTCAGGGATTTTTTACAATTTTTGGCAATTTCCCTACAACTCTCCCTGAAAAATGTTTTTTCAAAAATAATAAATGAGTTGGTGTTATTTTCACTTAATATAAAGGATTTTTAGTTAGTTTGTTTAGTTTGTTTGTTTAGTTTGTTTAGTTCGTTTAACCAAAGAAAGGATGCACCATGAAAAAGTGTATTACGTTGGTGTTTTGTTTTTCGTTTTTTGCGGCAGTACCAAGTTTTTCCGACGAAACGGAAACAAAAAAATGTTTCGGGGCGATTAATCGTTTTCGAATCGAACAACGTTGTTCGGGGGTGTTGTTCAGGATTTCGCCGATAAACCGCACCCCCCTCGGCAGCGGAATCCCCGGCAACGCCGAAAACGGCGGCGTCGAAAACTATCGACAATTCCGAAATATTACAAAAGATACTGGAATCTGTTGACAGTTTATCGAAACGGGTAGAAAAAATTGAACAACCGGTTGAA
>JAIRLW010000333.1 GCA_031259095.1 Planctomycetaceae bacterium
GCGTTGGGTTGGCGGGGGGAAATTAACCCTACCCCGTTGGGGTAGGCGATTCAGTAAAAAATCCTGACGCCCCTTTCGGGGCTAATATAAAAAATAAAAATTCCACTGATATATTACAAAAAAACAAATTATTCGATTTCAATCGACTAAAAATCGAAATAAAATTAATTTTTAGAAAAACCAGATTATCGAAATAAAAAAAATGACGGCTAAAAACTTGACTCAACAAGAATCTTTTGACATTAAGGCGAAACGGATCCGCATGATCTTATCGGATGTGGACGGCGTATTGACGGACGGAACAATTGCAATCGATCATCAGGGGAATGAGTCCAAACGATTTAGTACGGCGGATGGTTATGGGATACGGTTATGGTTTCAGGCGGGATATTCATTTGGGCTGATTACAGGACGACGCAGTGAATGTGTTTTACATCGGGCGAAAGATTTAGGGATTAATATGGTTCGACTTGGCACATTCGCCAAACGTGAGGCGGTTGAAGAAATTGCCAACGAACAACATTTATCGCTAGAACAAATCGCCTATATTGGCGACGATTTACCTGATCTTCCTGCAATTGAAGCGGTTGGACTTGGCGTTACGGTTCCCGACGCTCCAGAGGAATTGAAAAACGCTGCCGATTATATCACCAAACGTTGCGGCGGTTACGGTGCAGTCCGCGATCTCATCAATATACTTCTTACACTTAACAATTCGGTTTTTGTTTTAAAATAGATATTTGTTAAAATTACCCCGCAGGCGACCTTTTAGCCAAAGGTCGCCTGCCGTATTGATTTTCAAGCGCAAGTAGTATTAACCAAGAAACCCTTGAAACTCAGGACTGCTTTATCTTTTTTATCCATGAACGAATCTGAAATCAATATTTTTGTCAATCCTTTTTCAACCAAGTTTTGGACTCCGGGAACAATTCCGTATCTGTTTGATGAACAAGAAGAATTGAATATCAATACTTTAATCGGACAAAAGTTGGAACAGGGATTGGTGATGCAAATTGTCGGTTCGCACGGTTCCGGTAAATCGACATTACTCCGAACAATCATGCGTTCTCTCGAACAACAGTATTTCACAATCCGGCTTGAAGTATTGAATGACTGCCAATGTAAACTATCACCGGATTTTCTACCGGTTCGGCACGACAAGAGCGTGGTTTACATGATTGACGGTTACGAACAACTTTCCGTATGGGAACGGTTTCGGCTTCGGTTTCAGGATTGGAGTTTGACTGGCGGACTGTTGCTGACAACACATAAACCGGTTTTAGGAATCCGTGTTTTGCACAAAACAACTCCACGATTTGAATTATTCGTAAAACTTGTTCAGGAATTGACCAAAACTTATTCCGCAACCGATTCTGATTCGTTTTCATTCGGAATAACCGAATTACGTGAAATTTACCAACGCGCCGACAATAATTTTCGTACAGCGTTTTTTGAACTTTACGATATCATTCAGGAAAAAGAATCCCCAAACCGCGCGCGTGAAAAAAAACGGAGACGTGATAACGTCCCCGAAAGTATTATTTAGTTGTTTGTGTTTTAACGAATTTTTATTTGTTTTCCGTATCATCTTCAGCCGATTTTGTTTCTTCGGCTTTCTTTTTTGTTTCTTCATCCTGTTTGGCTTGCAATTCCTTAATTTGTTCAAGTGTTTGTTTTTCCTGTTCTTCTTGTTCTTTTTTTGCTTTTTCGGCGTCGGTTTTCGCTTTATCGGCTTCCCTTTTTGCTTTATCGGCAACGGCTTTCATCTCTTTTGCCGTCTGAATTTGTTTTGCGGCTTCGGCTTGAGAGGTCAGAGCTTCTTGTTTTGCTTTTTCGGCGTCGATTTTTGCTTTTTCAAGTTCGGCTTTGGCTTTTGCTAATTCATTTTTCTGAGTTTCAATTTCTTGCTTTGCTTTTGCCAACGCCTTCAGATTGGCATTCACTTCCGCTAATTGGGCTTTCACTTCGGCGCCTTTTTGTGAAACGGCGGCGAATTGGGCATCCGCTTCGCTTTTTTGGTCATTGGCTTCTTTTTTTGCCTGAATCGCAAGATACATCTGATACCGCGCTGATTTCATTGCTTTGGTTTCAATTCCAAGCAGACCCAACAAACCGCGTTGTTTGATATACTGAGCCTTCGCGATATCGGCAACAGAAAACGAAATAACAACCGCCATAAACAAAACAATCAATTTTTGCATAACCACTCTCCAAATTTGTGTTGAAATTAATTTAAGGATGATTTCGCAAGAGATCGAACCCCTTTTTCTATACCCTGTTCTATTTTCGTTTGAAACAGGTCAAAAGACCTGTTTTTATTATCAACAATATAGCAAAGATATAAAAGAAAGGCAATCCGATAGGCATAAAAAAGACAAATTAAAATAAATAATATAAAACAAAATTATCAATTATTTAAAATTTACTGATTATTTCAGGATTGGGGATAGTTATCTGGTCAATATCAGGTAAGTGGGAACGGCAGGAAATCGAGGGCAAAACGGCAGGCAACATCCATCGCTGGCCGCACACAGGGGTAAGTCGGCTATCGCCAACGCAACGTTTCGGCGAAACGTTGCCTACCTTACTTGGCTTCACCGCTACTGAATAATTACAAAATTTTTCCTAACTCAATTTCCGTTTGCGGCACAAATCCCAAACCACCAATCTCTCCCTATACATAGCGTACATATTCCCAAGGGAGTTCTGAGTTATCGGGGATTGTTTCGTGAACGATTTGATTGACGTTAATTTTTTCTTCGGCAATTGCTTGTTCCCAGCAGTCGCCGCGAAAATAATCTGTCCACGCATCCAGCCGCGCCCCCAATCGCCACGCCTTTTCAATCACCCGGCACAAACGGCGATCACTTCGGCAAATTAACGCTTCCAACAAACTTGTTTCCAACGTGTGATATTTAAGCGAAATTCCGGTACGCCGAACACGATTAACTAATTGTGTGTGAGCGTTAAGAAAATAACCTTGCGATTGCATCCCCAAACGTTCCCAAGAGGTGTGAGGTTTGGGAACAAAATTCGATACATTGGTTGTGATAATCGGAGTTTTGCCGCGAATCCGTTTGCCAATCCGCCCAATTTCCAGCGATAAATCAATAATTCCGTCAATATCCATGTTGGTCTCTTCCGGTAAACCACAAAGAAAATACATCTTAACCCGATTAAAACCATTGGAAAATGCGGATTCGCAACCGGCAAGCAAATTCTCGTTGGTAATTGGTTTACCGATTCGCCGCCGCATTTCATCGTGAGCCGCTTCAGGAGCCAATGTTAAACCGGAGGTACGTTCTGTGGTCAACTGCTGCATCACACTGCTGAGTTGATGATTAACCCGTAAACTCGGTACGGAAATGGAAACATTTAACGGTGTTAATACATTGCGGAGCCGTTCCATAAGTTCTTCAAACTTCGGATAATCGCTTGTTGAAAGTGAAAGCAGGGACACTTCATTAGAACCGGTTGCCAAACAGGATTCTAAAGCAATTCGGGCAATTGATTCCGGACTCCGAATCCGAATCGGATGTTTTTGCACCGTGCTGACACAAAACTTACACCGTCCCGGACAACCTCGCATAATTTCAATCGCAACACGGTCTTGAACACATTCGACCAACGGCACAATACGGAGAATCGGCGGTTCAAATGATTCAATATCTTTAACAATGACCGGTCGAACTACTTCAGGAACTCCCGATTCGGTTGGAACGGGTTTTAACGCCCGACCGTTAGAATCATAACGTACAGAATAAAACTGCGGAACAACCGCAAACGGAAATTGCCGAGCGGTTTCGAGCAATGCGGAACGGCGGTCTGAAAACGTTTGTTTCATTTCAAGCCAAAAATCACAAACCGCCGGAAGTGCCTCTTCGCCATCGCCAATAATGAAAAGATCAATGAAATCGCTCATGGGTTCGGGGTTGACCGCCGACGGACCTCCGGCAATTACTAAAGGATCGCTCATGGTTCGTTCTGCGCCATGAAGCGGTACACCGCCAAGATCAAGCATCGTCAAGATATTGGTGAACGACATTTCATATTGTAATGTGAACCCAAGAACATCAAACTCGGCAAGCGGTGAAAAAGTTTCCAGCGAATAAAGAGGTAAACCATTTTTTCGCAGCAATTGCTCCATATCGGGATACGGCGTAAAAACACGTTCACAAGCCCAATCGTTGCGGCGGTTTATCAGGGAATAAAGCAGTTGCAGACCATAATTGCTCATCCCAATCGTATAAACATCGGGAAAAGCAAAACAAAATCGTCCGCGCACGGAATCTTTCGGTTTCACAATACTTCCAAGTTCACCGCCGATATATTGCCCCGGCAATGTAACTTCGGAAAGTAATAGATGTTCAATTTTTCGGCGAAAAGTCAAAAGTGAACCTCTAAAAATTCTTTTTTTAACCAAAACGTTTTATGAAAAATCATTTGTCCTATTAGTCCCAATCGTCTCTAAAGTCCTTTTAAAAAGGGACTTTAGGGACTAAAGGGACATTAGGGACAAATAAAACTCAACCTTAATACCGGCTTCAACCTTCCTGTTGTCGTGCCTCGCTACTTCCCGTTATCATGCCTCAATACTTCCCGTTGTCGATAACCGACTTACGTCAGTGAAACGTAATCGCATCAGGGGCAAAACCATAAGCGGCAGCAAGAATACGTATTGGGTGTAATGTTTTTTTTCTGGAACCATGTTCCATCTGGAGGCAACACGAATTGCAGTCGGAAACGCCAAAATCAATCTCAGGAAGCCGCAATTCCTTAAATAATGCCACTCCTATTCTCAGTGAACGGCGATAATTTTTCCTCTTAAACCCAAAAGTTCCCGCCATGCCGCAACATCCGCGTTCAATCCGGCGAACCTCCAACTCCGGTATCAGTCGAAGTAATTCCTCCGCCGGCGTCGGAATATCAATACGTTGCGTTGTTCGCGTAATACTCCGGCATGGAGCATGATAGCCAACCGTTTTACCCGACAATGTGTGATTCGGTACAAAATCAAGCCGAAGTTTGCCTTCACGGTAACACCGTAGCAGGAAATCACAAAAATCGACAACATGCGACGAAACCAACGCAATATCCATGTCGTCAAGAATATTCCGGTAATCCTGCGATAAACACGCCGCCGACGCCGGTTCCAACGTAACAATATGATAACCTTGACGAATCAAATCCGCAAGAAGGACAGAATTATGCCGTGCGAGCCGTTCGGCACGCTCAAAATGTCCCGCCAAAAAGGAACTCCAACCCGATGGACGTTGACGCGAAGGAACATAAACCGTGAAATGATTGTGTTCCAAAATCCGAACCGCTAAATCCGCTAACTTCGTATCAAAATGATTCGCAAACGTATCCACAAAAAGCGCAACCCGATTCGTTGAAAAATGTTCTACAGATTGAGACGGTTTGGTCAACCAGTTCGACCATTGCGTTCGGGCTAAAAAGGTTACCTTCGCCAACTTCGGAATCGTCCGGCTCTGCGGAATTTGCAACAACTTTTCCAATAACCAACGCATCGTCGGATTAGACGTTGACCAATTAACCGGACAACTTATCATCGCCAAAAAGCGTAGGATCGTGTCAATCTGGGAAAAAAAACGATCTTCCAATGAAAGTCCGTGCGCGGCAACATACGCGCTCTTGCAACGGAATGCCAAATTTGAAACATCCACCTCCGCCGGACATTCCATGCGGCACATTCCGCATTGAATGCAGTGATCGGCAATTTCTTTCGCCTTGTCCTGCGTCAACATCTCCAATTCCAACTCGCCCTCAAGAACTCCGCGCAACAGATTGGCTTTGGCACGCGGAAGAGCGCTTTCCTCCGTCAAATGACGGAACAACGGACACATCCGGCTCACAAGATCATTGCGAAAACATTCACCGCAACCATTGCAAAGATAAGTCGATTCAAAAACATGTTGCGGTTCCCACTTCAACTGTAATTCAATCTGACTCGAAAAATTCCCGCTTGTGTTTTCGTCCGAATTTTCCAATGATGTTTCGGCAACATCTGTTGTTTCCAGCGTTTCCATATAAGGAACCATACCGGAATCAGGATGACCGGAACCCGAAGCATCCCGAATTAAACCGGAATGACTTAAACCGGTTCGGTTTGTCTCTCGAAAATTAGAGTCGGAAAGACGTTTTGCCGGATGTTCTCTACCGCGACACGATAACCCGCGATGTAAACTGTCGGTTCGGAGTGAAGTGGGAACAGAAGAATCAGGAATAATTTTCCCCGGATTAAATAATTGATCGGGATCAAAAATGTATTTAATATGTCGGAAAATAGGCATTAAGTTGGGCAATTGCACCGGAACAAACCGCGATTTTAAAAGACCTGTCCCGCTTTCCGAACTAACCGTTCCGCCATGTTCCAGAACTAACGTGTAAACGTCTTCGGTTAAACGTTCCAACAATGAAACCGGTTCCGATTTTGCAAAATCAATAATTGGATGAATACGAAGATGTCCTTGACCGACATGTCCCGAAATGGACGCCGTAACTTCATGACGTTTTAAAATGTTCAACAGTTCCATAAGGAAATGGCGAAGCGCAGGAATGGGAACCGCTAAATCGTCGAAAATCGGAAACGGTTGGAACGAACGGCGCATCCGAAAAAGAATCAATTCCGACCGATGAAGAAAATCATCGAAAAGTTCAAAATCTTCCGAGGTCTCAATACGCATCGCATGGAAACTGAGAGATTCTTTGTCCTGAAGTGTTTTAATTAATTGTGTGAGCCGATGTTGGACATGGACGGGTTCTTCGTGAGTGAGAAAATCGCCGGCATCTAATTCAACCAATAAAACCGCTTCGGTTTCCACTGGAAGAAAACGCTGAAACCGTGAATCGCATTCACACACCATTTTAAGCCGCCGCCGATCCACAAGTTCACAAAGTGCAGGACGAAATGACCGAATCGGTTCGACGGCAAGCATTGCCTTTTCCAACCCGTTGAAAAAAAAGACTGCACCGGCTTTTCGTTCGGGACACGGGACTGTTTTGAGTTGGGCTTCGACAATCAGACCGAGCGTTCCTTCACTTCCGAGCAAAAGTCGCGCTAAATCAACCGAATGTCCTTCGTCGCCCTGAAGAACACGCTGGCAACAATAACCAACTCGATTAACCGGAACTTGTCGGGAAACTTCTGAACGAATCAACGGTAACGAAGGAGCAAGAATCCGGTAAACATCGTCGGCAACCGGATGTTCCTTGCCAAGAACAATCCCACGCGCCAACGCAATTCCGCGTGCTACCGTATCGCGTCCGCCAAAAAAGGAGGAATCGGAAAAGGGATAAGTATTGATATTGGTATTAGTTGACGTGTTGGCGTGTTGGGGAATTGATTCGCTTTGCGGCGTTTCGATTGCATGGGGAAGAGATTCACGGTTAAGCGTCAAAATTTCACCGTTGGCTAAAACGACTTTAAGTTCAAGAACATGTTCGTCGGGAAAACCATATTGAAGCCAACGAATTCCGGCGCCGTTGCGCGCTAAAATACTTCCAATCGTTGTTGCGTGATGAAATCCTGAAACAGGAGCAAAAGTCCGCGATTGGATTTTGTCAAGAACTCCATTCAAACGCCGACCAATTATTCCGGGTTGAACTACAACTGAATCATGGTTTAACGCGACCAGTCGGCGCATAAATCGGCTGAAATCGAGAACAATTCCCGAACCAAGAACTTCGCCGGTTGTACCGGTTCCGGCGCCGCGAGGATGAATAGGAATATGTTTTTCCGCAGCATACTGAACGCATGCCACAACATCATGCATATCACGAGGGAAAACAACTCCTTGTGGACGACATTGTAAAATACCGGCGTCGGTCGAATAGAGTTGACGGGTTATTTCGTCACAACAAACTTCACCCCGAATCAGACCCCGAATATCATCCTGAAGCCGTGCCTGCTGTGGAAAAAGATAAGGCATGATACCTCAAAACAGATAAAGAAAATGGGAATCTTAAAATACCTTATTATTGTCCTATTTAGTCTCTAACGTTCCTTATGTCCCTAAAAATATTCAGTGTAGGGACATTAGGGACACATGGGACATAAGGGACGGAGATCCTTCATAAAATATTATTTTTTTGTTGTATTTTTGCTTTTATTATTATTATTATTATTATTATTCGTTTTCGTTGTGGTTTTTTTATTTCTTTTGACGCCGATTCTTTTTCCTGCAGCGGCGGCTTCCAGCTCGTGCGCCAGTTTGAACGGGGCATTTCGGACTTGTTTCCGTATGGCGCCGGAACGAATACACTGAGTACAAACTCGAAGTGTTTTGGTGATACCGTTTTCGGTGGTGGTACGGACATTTTGGAGATTCGGCAAAAAACTTCGGCGTGTGATTCCGGTTATTTTGGTTCCGACGCCGCCAAGATATTTTGCTTTACCGCGAGTTTCAATATGATTCCCAATTAACCTGCCTTTTCCGCAAATTTCGCAAACACGGGACATAATTCAAATTCCTTATTATCAATAGAGTGTGATGAACGCGATTTGTCCTAAATTTGTAGTTTGTAGAATTCGTCGATAATCCGCGACGAAGACCAAAATCAAATCAACGGCTCTTAAATATAAACCATTCAATCATTTCTGCAAGAAGGGGGAGAGATTAGTTAATAGTTAATAGTTAATAGTTAATAGTTAATAGTTAAGGGTGTAATTTT
>JAIRLW010000375.1 GCA_031259095.1 Planctomycetaceae bacterium
TGTGATCGAGTTCATGATATTTTTCCTACGCCCTGAAAGGGCAATAGAAGCCAGCCCTACCCAACGGGTAGGGTTCCAATGACCACTAACCATTTCGCCCTGAAAGGGCAACATAACTAACTGTACGATTCACAAGATATACTGCCCTTTCAGGGAGGCTATATTGGGGATTCTAACCCGCCGCGTTGCGGCGGGCTGGCTTATGTTGCCCTTTCAGGGCGAATACTTTTTTAACCTCAAACAATAATTCCACTGATATATTACAAAATATATTTTTATTTGAAAATTGTCGGGTTTCCAATTTTATATTCAACAAACCTCGCCTTTATTTCCATCAATGAGTCCATTATTATCGAATATTTATGAAGCGCAACGCAATCGTTGGCGTGCGGTGACGCTCGAAATGCAGCGGCTTGAAGAAGAAAATAACCGTATCTTTATTGAAGCTTACGGTCTTCAGTATGAGATTGCGCCGGAAGTTCCGCTCAAGGAAATTACGCTCGCGTGTAATCCGAATTATCGTTATGGCGGTAACCGGAGCGAAACGGAATTAGAAAAAATGTTACTTTCCGATACGATTAAGGAATTACTGTCTTACGCGGTCGGTTGTATGATGGGGCGTTACAGCCTTGATGAACCGGGGCTGATTTATGCCAACGCCGATAATAAAGATTTTGATCATTCACGTTATAAAAAATTTCCCGCTGATGCTGACGGTATTATTCCGATTCTTGATACAGATTGGTATTTTAATGACGATATTGTGAAACGGTTTCATGAATTTTTGCAGACCGTATTCAGTGAAAAATATTTGACAGCAAATATTCAATTTATTGAAAGTGTTCTTGATAAGAGTATCCGTGATTTTTTTGTAAAAGATTTTTGGGGCGATCACCTAAAACGTTATAAAAAACGTCCGATTTACTGGCTCTTTTCAAGCGGCAAAAATAAAGCGTTTCAATGTCTGGTTTATTTACATCGTTACAACGCCGTCACGCTTCCCCGAATGCGTACCGAATATGTCATTCCGCTCGCCGGACGAATTCGTAAACGCCTCGACGATATTGATGAATCTATCCAAAATAACGAAACTATAATCAAAAGCAGTAAACAGCGTTTGGAAAAAGAACGCGAACAACTTAACAAACAACTAAACGAAATCAAAGTGTTTGACGACAAACTCCGCCACGCAACAGACATGAAAATTGAAATTGATCTCGACGATGGTATTAAAGTAAACTACGCTCAATTCGGAGATTTATTATCCGACGTCAAAATTATCAGCGGCGTAACAACGGAGGATTAAAACAATGGACATGACCCTAATTATTGAATCACTAAATAAAATATTCAAACAAGAAAATTATCGTATCGTTTTTTGGTATGATCCGGAAAGAGAATTTGAATCGGAAATTGATCTCTTTCAGATTGAGGACGCCGAACTTATACGATTAGATCTGGTTGGACATTTGACTCTAAAAATACGGATGGAAATTGACGAACCGGAACGTAAATTCTTACTCTATTCGCCGACAGAAAAACCGGATATTGAAGAAGATTTTTTACTTGATCTCCGCTATTTCAGTTACGATTTTCATGCCGACCGATCTTCAATTTTATTAAACGAACTCGGCTTAGCCCATCAATATCTCATCAACCACTTGAAATTGCGGCAAAAATTCTTTGACAGTAAAGAACGTATCAATCATTTAAAAAAATTCGTCAACTCCGGCGATACCGAAAATGATCTCGACAGAAAAATGCTTGCCGTTGTAACAAAATCAAGTCAAGACGACTTTTCTTGTATTGTCCGCTCTCTGTTTCAATCGTACGCGGAACAAGACAATATTCATTTTGAAACATCGTCTGATACCTGGAAATTAGTTGAGAAATATGGTTTGAACGATATTTTTTGGAAATTATCCGAACAATTTTTTGCCTTTAAAGACCCAACGCCGACCCTGCAAAAATTACTAATACAATTATTTGTTTCTGATTTTGTTCATCGTCTCAATAATCATATTCCGAGCAAGTTGGAAAACTTACGATTGCCTGCCAAAGGCGAACTCAATACTGTTGCGTTTTTTGCTCAATGGCGGGACAGTATCAGCCGAGCCGGTAGTTACAATAAACTTGCCGAATATGCCGCCGAAAAACTTTTTATCAATGAAACACTTGAAAAATTGCCGTTGGATTTGTTACTCGAAAATGTTACATTCAGCCAAGCGGACGATCAAATTTTGCAGAAACTTTTCAAACATTTTAATACGGACAACAATTATTCCGACGCCGGTTTTTTCCGTACTGCGGCAGTGCGGCGGCAGCAAGAACATTGGATACGTTCACCGTCTGTTTCCGAACAGGAACGTCATGAACGCCGCGCCGCTTATGAACTTATTGCTCTCGCCGCCGAAATTTCTGAATTAGCGCGTCAATATTCAAACGGATTCAATATCGATACTGCTGCGGAAATGTTCCGCCTTTACACCAATGAGTTGTACAAGTTTGATCAACTTTATCGCCGTTTTCACCGAAATGCCGAACTGGTCAATGCTGATCAGATCAAATCTGATCAGGTCAAAACTCTTTGTGAAGAAATTGATAATATTTATCACAACAAATATCTCATTCCGCTTGCATTGAAATGGAATCGTTTTCTTGAAAACGGCTTGCTTGAAGATTGGAACATTGCAGGAGTTTCGAATCAGTACGAATTTTATGACCGGTTTGTCGCTAACGAAGCGGAAGAACATCGTGTTTTTGTCATTATCAGCGATGCTTTTCGTTACGCAGATGCGGAGGAATTGAAAAATACACTCAACGGACGCGACCGCTTTCATGCGGAAATAACGGCAATGCTCGGAGTCGTTCCGTCTTATACCGCTCTCGGTATGGCGGCATTGCTTCCGCATGACCAATTAACGTACAATAATAATGGAGATATTCTTGCGGATGGACGGTCCGCAACCGGTCTGGAAAATCGTAATGCCATTCTTGCCGAATCAAACGGGATCGCCGTTCAGACAGATAATCTGCTTGCAATGAAACGCGACAAAGTACGGAAACTTATCAATAACAAAATAAGAGTTGTTTATCTTTATCACAATGTTATTGATTCGCACGGCGACAGCGTATCAACCGAAGGAGAAACATTTCAGGCAACCGATGTTACTATTGACGAACTGGCGAAACTTGTCCAACTCATTTCAAACGATTTATCAGGCAGTCATATTATTGTTACGTCAGACCACGGATTTGTCTATACCGAATCCTATCCTACAGAAACAAACAAGAGTAAAAACGAATCCAAGACGACCAACAACATTATTAAAGCAAAAAAGCGTTATTTCATCGGGCATAACCTTACGCGAAATAACTTCGCATGGTTCGGCAATACCAAACAAACCGCAAAATGTAACGGCGCAGAATTCGGGATCGCTAAAGGTTACAGTCTCTTCCATTTTTCCGGCAGTACACGATACTTTCACGGCGGGGCAATGTTACATGAAATAGTTATTCCGGTAGTTGTTATTCGTCCGTCACGGAGCAAAAAAGATATTGCCAAAACAAAAATAAAAAATGTTTCAATTTCAATATTGGGTAATCGGTTCAAAATTACCACCGCAAAACATCGTTTTCAATTTATCCAAACAGAACCGATAAGCGACCGTGTTAAATCAATTACGGTTAAAATGGCAATTTATGACACAAATAATCAGCCGGTCTCCAGTATTGAAACATTAACATTTAACAGCACGTCTGAAAATCTTGATGAGCGTCAACAATCTGCGTGTGTAACATTACAAAGTCATTCCTGCGATAAGTCGGAAAAATACTATTTAATCTTGCGCGACGTAGATTCCAATATAGAAATTTTAAGTCAGGAAATAATCATTGACCGTGTTATTGCGGAGGACTTCAATTAAAAATGATAATAGATGAATTATTGAATCAAAATTTTGCCGGTAAATTTGTCCGTAAAAACCTAACCAAATTGGTTCGGGAAGGAGCCAATGTTCCTATTTATGTTCTGGAATATCTACTTGGCAGTTATTGCGCTTCCAACGATCATGTGATCGTTACGGACGGTCTGAACATGGTCAAGAAAATTCTGTCCGATAACTATGTTCGACCAGACGAAGCGGAAAAAATCAAATCGGTCATCCGTGAACGCGGCAGTCTTAAAATTATTGACAAAGTTACTGTAATGTTAAATGAAAAACGTGATGCTTATGAGGCGCTGCTTTCAAATCTCGGTACAAAAAATGTAGAAATTTCGGCGGGAATCGTCAAGAAATATGAAAAGTTGCTTGTTGGGGGTATCTGGGCTTTGATTACAATGCATTATTTCTTTGAAGAAGGACAAAAGAGTTCGCCGTTTATCATTGACGAACTTAAACCGATTCAAATGCCGAATATGGATATGGAAGAATTGTTTGAGGGACGGCGGCGCTTTACTGAAACACAATGGATTGATTTATTACTTCGCTCGTGTGGTTATGAACCGACTCAATTTGAACAGCGGGTTAAAATGCATCTTCTTTGCCGAATGGTTCCCTTGGTTGAGAATAACTATAACGTATGTGAACTTGGACCTCGCGGGACAGGAAAGAGTCATATTTATAAGGAAATTAGTCCGAATAGTATCTTGGTTTCCGGCGGTCAAACAACTGTTGCGAATTTATTTTACAATCTTGCGCGCCGTCAGGTTGGTTTGGTTGGGCTTTGGGATGTGGTTGCGTTTGATGAAGTTGCGGGTATTGCCTTCAAGGACAACGATGGCGTACAAATAATGAAAGATTATATGGCGAGCGGTTCTTTTGCACGCGGGCGCGATTCGATCAACGCTTCCGCTTCGATGGTATTTGTCGGTAACATTAATCAATCAATTGATACGTTGGTGAAAACGAGTCATCTTCTTGTACCTTTTCCTGATGCGATGATTGACGCCGCGTTTTTTGATCGTTTTCATGCTTATATTCCGGGTTGGGAGATTCCAAAGATGCGTCCCGAATATTTTACGGACGAAAATGGTTTGATTGTGGATTATCTTGCGGAGTGGTTTCGTGAGATGCGTAAACGTAACTTTGGAGATGCGATTAGCAAGTATTTCAAATTGGGACGTGATTTGAATCAACGTGATGTGATTGCGGTCAAACATACGGTTTCCGGTTTACTCAAATTACTTTATCCGCATGAGCAATACGACAAAGAATCTGTACGGCAATGTCTTGAGTATGCACTTGAATCGCGCCGCCGAATCAAAGAGCAACTTAAAAAGATCGGCGGCATGGAATTTTATGATGTTCATTTTTCGTACATTGATGTGGAAACATTGGAAGAGCGGTTTATCAGTGTTTTGGAACATGGGGGCGATCAATTGATACAGGACGGGGTTCTTAATCCTGGAATGTTACATACGGTTTCGATTGGCGGCAATGGGCGTCATGGGCTTTATCGAATTGAAACGCAAGTTACGGCTGGTCATGGACAGATGAAAGTGTCTGGTTTGGGTACGAATACTCTGGCGAAGGAAGCCGCTAAAGTTGGTTTTGATTATTTTAAAGTAAATGCGGCTAATGTGAGTGTATCAATAAAAATTTTGGAACATGATTATCATATTCATCTTGTTGAGTTACACAACACGGGTTCGCCGAATACGATGACATTGGTTACGTTTATTGCATTATGTTCGGCGGTGATTGGTAAGCCGGTTCAGCAACAAATGGTAATTTTGGGCAATATGAGTTTAGGCGGAAGTATTATTCCGGTAGAAAATCTTGCCGAGTCGTTACAAGTTGCTCATAACTCAGGAGCAAAACGAATATTATTACCGACGTCAAGTGTTAGAGATATTCCAACAATTCCAGGAGAACTATTCACAAAATTCCAAACCACATTCTATGCCGATCCCAAAGATGCAGTATTCAAAGCATTAGGCGTAGAATAAATAATTCGTAACTGTCTATTTAAAAACGGCGCTTTACATGATAATCTTAAACTGTTATCATGTATTCTATGAGCCCAAAGCGTCCTATAAATCGAATTCATTTGGAGCGTTCATACATTTTTGTACAGTCAATGTTTACCGTTACATTCCAGTATGGATTTTCGTAAGCCGAAAACAGTTCAAACTGTTGTCGGCATTTCCACTTCGTTAATTTAATGTTCTTGATAAATGGTTTCATAACGGCATTCTCCTGAACAATGTGATTTTGTAACTTCCTTTGTCGAAACGGTCGCACAATCCATGACCTTTTGAAAATTTTTTTGATAAATATACTTTCGTTGCTGCGATTTCATTTCAATCGTAACAACATTAACCCCTTGACTTCGCAAAAACTCATGGGTTTCAATTGCGTTGGCGTTAACTCGAATGGTAAGAGTTTTACGTTTCCCGTAACGAATGAGACGGCGTAACATCTCGCGTCCGATTCCGGTGCGGCGTTCTGATGGATAGACTGCCATTGCCGGAATCTTGGTGTGTTCGAGGTAACGGTTATCGACAACGATAAACCCGACAACACATCGCCGAATGTGAACAGAAAACCGGCGCGGCGTTCACGGTCAAAATTCAGTACAGCCTTGTACTCCGGCGAATTTTTTCCGAAAGTCCGTTCCGCCAAACCGAGACAACACGGGAGAATTACTCGACAACATTTCACTTGGAATTATCAATGTAACACTTTCCGCCGACGGTAAAACCTACACCGCCGAACCAATCCTATTCAGCCAATTAGGAACAATCCCCAATGTAAACTTAACAACCTTAAAAACAATTCAATTCCAATTAAAAGTTACCAATCCGACCTCAACCGCAACATCCCAACAAGCATCAACCTTTTACACCAAAGTTGCAAAATTAACGTTGCCGAAATGGTTTGCTTAAATAAATTGTCCGCAGATTTCGCAGATGGACGCAGATATTGATATTGATAAAAGCAATCAGCAAAAATCAGCGTAATCTGTGGACTGTTTCAACAAACCTTATTTTCACCTTATTTTTCCGAACAAAACAACCTCAGCAGCAAAAGATACAATATATATACAACCTCATTACCTTATTAAAAACATAAACGAATAATGAGGTAATGAGGTCGGTTTTGGCGGGATTTATTGCTACTGAGGTTTTTTGGGGTAAATCGTTTTGTTAGGAAAAAATAAGGTTGAAAATAAGGTTTGCGGAAACTGTTAAAAGACGTTTTGGAAAATTCCACTGATATATACTCCTCACACTTGAAATTTCGGTTTTCGTTTTAAAAATATGTTCACTAAAATCGCCCCAACGGGGCAATCAGCATTAGCGTAGGGCAACGCCCTACGTAACAAATATAAACAATGAAATAAAAAGCCCTATAAGGGCGGCAGCAATAAGATTACGATATTTCGGCTTGCGCCCTTTCAGGGCTTTATTTTCAAGGAAAATCATACGTAGGGCGATTGCCCTACGCTAATGCTGATTGCCCTTTCAGGGCGAAATATTATACAATATTT
>JAIRLW010000433.1 GCA_031259095.1 Planctomycetaceae bacterium
AAAAAGTTTACTACACCTTTAGTGTCCCTTCACACTACCGAACCCCGGACTTGAACCGGGATGCCCTTGCGGGCGGTGGATTTTGAATCCACTGCGTCTGCCATTCCGCCAGTTCGGCTTGTGAGATTGTTATTCTACATGAAAAAAAATTCTTTACAATATCCCAACAACCTATCTGTAAAAAATATTTACTAGAGCGTGTTGACACTAATTTCGCAAAAAAACAATGATATTAGTGTCCACACACGCTAATCTTTATTTTTACTACGAAAATCACGAATTTTCACGAAAAGATTTTTAGAACAATCGTTTTCGTGAAAATTCGTGTTTTTCGTAGTTCCAATTCATTATGGAAATTCCTGATGGTTTCCTTTTTTGGGGTAGGCGATGTTTCGCCTGAAATTTTTTGATTAATTTTGATTATTTTTGATTAATAGCATCGGCTATCGCCGACGCGACCGTGGGTGAAAAACCTTTTGGCAAAAGGTCGCCCACCTGATGAGTCGCTTAACTGATAAGTTGCCTCCGGTAGAAAAAATTATTTATAACAGAATGCAGTCGTCTCGACTGCAAACGTAGGAATTTTTAGAGATGCCTAATTCTCACCGGAACATCCAATTCTCGTAACAGTTTTTTGATTTCTGTAATTGTTGTTAATCCCGTGTGCAAAATTCCGGCAACAATGGCGGCGTCGGCGTGAGCAAGAACAAAGGCGTCGCGCAGATGTTCCGCTGATCCAGCCCCGCCGGACGCAACAACCGGCACACTCACCGCTTCGGCAATTCGTCCCGTAATGCTCAACTCAAAACCATTCCGAGTTCCATCCGCATCGACCGAATTAACCACAATTTCCCCAACTCCCAAATCCACCGCCCGTTTTGCCCACTCTACCGCGTCTAATCCGCTTCGTTCCCGAAAACCATGCGTTGTAATTTCATAACCGCTCGGAAATTCCAACAAATCCGTTGTTGCAATCGGGTCCATGCCAAGAACAATACATTGCCGACCAAACGCTTTAGCGCCTTCGGTGATAATTGCCGGATTCTTAACCGCAAGCGAATTGACGGAAATTTTTTCCGCACCGGCATTGAGTACCCGTTCCATATCGGCAAGCGACGCCACGCCGCCCCCCACCGCAAACGGTATTCGAACAGCCTCCGCCACACTCCGAACCATATCAATATCAATGGGTCGTTTTTCGGCGGACGCGGTTATATCATAAACGACCAATTCGTCCGCTCCGTCTTCATAATACTGATACGCCATCGCTACCGGATCGCCTAAATCGATATTGTCTTTAAACTTAACACCTTTGGTCACACGGCGTTTGATTACGTCAAGACAGGGAATAATACGACGTTTTAACATGGTGGGAATATTGGAATAATAGAAAATCAATTGGATATTGCTAAAAATTACTGATTATTTCAGATTATCTCAGAATTTTGGGTAAGGAACCGACGCAACGTTTCAGGCGAAACGTTGCCTACCTGATATTGTCCCCAAAATCTGAAATAATCAGAAAAGCTTTATTATTTTCCATTTTCTGTTTTTCTTTGTCAAGGGAATCTCTTGTTTTTCAATTTCGATATCCTAGAATATTATTTTTGACAACCAGACCTGATATTTTTGACGATAATCGAAAATAGATGGTTCAATTGTTCAGACACTTCGTCAGAAACAATCCGTTGAAGATGATGCTTTATAACTCGGACAGGAAGCAATCGGGAAAATTAATAAAACATAACCCGTTTAGCGCCAAGAGATTAGGTTCAATGCGATGTCTGCTTTTCTGGTTACTGTGTAAATCTTATCAATAGAATTATTCCTATCGGCAACGGTATCACTTATGAAAAGTTCGAATCCGAGTCTTTATCGTGATGATTGTATTCTTGGTCTCGTGGAAGACGAATTGAATGAAACGCTTTACAGGTCATGGGGACAATCTCTTGCCCAGATGTTACCGGTTGGTTCAAAAATCCTTGTTACGTCGGATTTCCGCCAAAGTTCGGAACAGTTCAAAGCGGCGTTAATAGAAGGGGCGCTTTCAAACGGCGTTAATATTTATGATTTTGGTCATATTCCATCTAATTTGGCTTCTTACGGATTGGATTTGCTTTCGGGTAATGCTTGCGTCAGTGTAACCGGCGGAAACTACGCATCAATCTGGAACGGGTTACGCTGGTTCATTCCTAATTCTTCCTGTTCCAAAGCAATGGAAATCGACCGACTTCGTCATGAAGCAAAGTCGCTGTCTGAATCGCGTGTGGTTACACGCGGAAAGTACACGACAATCGATATAATACCGACATGGTGGGCATTTTTGCAGGACGTGTGGTATGACACGCCGAAAGTCCCCTTGCACATCGTTGTTGATTCGATGTATGGTAATTGGGCGCCTTTCGCTCAGCAGGCATTACAAAAATGTTTTCCTCAAACGCTTTTTGATTCTATTCACGATGAACCCAAAGAAGATTTCGGCGGCATGCTTCCCGCGTCCCGATGCCGGAAATCATTGTCCGAATTGTGTTCAGAAGTTGTCCGTCGCCGTGCCGATCTTGGAGTGGCGTTCGAAGCCGACGCTCACGGATTCGCACTCATCGATAATCTTGGGCAACCGTTACTTTCAGAAGAAATTACATGGATTGTGTTACATTATCTGCTCGGCAATGCCATGAACGGTGAAATTTTTCTCCATGAAGTGAATTGTTCGGAAAAAATCATTACGGAAGGTATTCGGTTGGGCGCTTCGCCTCGCATTGTCAAAAATTCTCACTTCGCGTTTCTTGACAAAATGCAGGAAACCAATGCGCTGATTGGTTTTGGGGTTGACGGAAGTTTTTATTTTCGCGGTGTTTGCGGTAGACGCATCGTTATTTTTGCCGTCTGCTGGTTTCTCGATCATTTCACACGTCTTGGAATTCCTCTGTCGGAATGGCGAAAACAGTTTCCGGCATTTTACACCACGCCCGAAATTCGTACACCGTTGGTTCCGTTGGAAGAAGTAGTTCAACGTCTTTCCGAAGCATGGTCATGTTCTCCGTCTTCAACCTTAGAAGGAGTTCGGTTTGTTGTTCCTAATGGATGTGTTCATATCCGAGCCATTGCGGATTTCGCCCAATTAGGTTTTCATTTCGAAACCGATCACCAAGCAGCGTTACGCCGGATTTTCTCGGAATGCTGCCGCGCTCTGGAAGGATTGGATCATCTCACTTTTTTCCTAAAAGAAGGATTGGCAAACTGGCGGTAGGCAACTTCTAAAAATTATTATTGTCCCCCTTGATCATAATCGCCCCTAAGGCAGCGCGCAAAACTAAGTTGCTCAGAGGCGCCGAATTGAGTATAGATATTGTGTTTTGCAACAATTAATATAACATGAACGAGTGTTTTCCTTACGCCCTGAAAGGGCTGTCCGATTAAGCCTGCCCCAACGGGGCGGGTAACGAATAATAACAACCTAGCCCTGAAAGGGCGACCAGAGATGATAACGCTGTTGTTCGCATGAACTCCACAAAAATAATCAACCGTTTTACATAATTTACACAATACAATCTCCGTCGCCCTTTCAGGGCTAAGATTACTGCGTTTTTTATAAGTTTGGTTTTTATTACTGTTCGTACTATTGATCAAGTTATTTTCGCGCGCTGCCTAATGTCCCTAACATTTTCAGAGTCAGGACAAATAATCCTTTTTTCAGTAACAACTATAGAAACCGGACAATCCCACGTATCGACCGGAATTTGTTCGACAATCTGACATTCAAACGCTAAACCAATCAGAAGTGTGTTTAATGGAAATTGAGATAGAAACCGGTCATAATATCCTTTTCCGCGTCCAAGCCGATTTCCTAACGTATCAAACGCAAGACCCGGTACAAACACAACATCAAGTTGTTCCGGCGTAACATGATATTTGGGATTGTTCCGAATCTTTTGTTTCGGTTCCAAAATTCCAAACCGACCCGATTCAAGATCATTTCGTGAAAAAATCCGAACCGGAACAATTGTGTTTTCGTCGCAACACGGTACGACAACAGGATAAACGTTTAAAAATGAGGTGGTTTGAACTTCATTGCCAAAACTTAGATAGATCATCAGACGATTATTTTGTCGGGCGATCTGAAAAGCGTCCAATTGATTTAATCGGTTGCAAATCATTAGACTAAACGGTTCGTTTTCAGAAGAATGAGCAATAAGTTTTTCCCGAACCATGCGACGCAATAATGATTTAGGTTGCTCAGGCAATTTAAGCGAAGTGGATGCTTTCTTCGGTTTTTCTTCGTTTATTTTTCCGATGGTCATCTTTTCTTGTAGGGAATTTCTAAAAACCTATTTCTTCACAAACTAAAATCGACCGAAATCGACTAAAATCGATTTTAGTCGATTTTAGTTGATTTTAGTTGATTTTAGTCGATTTCGGTTGATCAAAAAATGAGTTTCTACCAACATATCATCCCTAACGGGACGGGGAAAACTTCACGACTGGATAGTTACCAATATTCAAATACTCATCGGTAATTTTCCCAAAAAAATTCCGACTTGATCTGGAAATGGTCAATCCTTAATCTTCCCCCCCTTTTATCTTTCCGAAAAGCGTGTAAAATACGGCGTTAATTGGTTTTTGACCGATGTAAGTTTGTGTCTAATTTGATAAAGTTGATAAAAATTTTGAACCATGCCTAAACAAAAAACACACAAAGGAATCAAAAAACGATTCCGATTGACGGCTTCCGGTTTGGCAAAACATCGGCATAGCGGAACAAGTCATCTCGCCTATCGTCTGACAAAAAAACAACGCCGCAATTTACGCGGAACAACCGTTGTTAGTAAGTCGGAAACAAAAAAAATCGTGGAAATGCTCATTCCGGCTGGCGGTTAAATCATTTCATTTTCCGTTTCCTACTGCCGTTTATGAGTAAGCCCAAAAGAACGTACCGGGTTGTAACTCTTTCAAACGAAAGGACCTAGAGTTCGTCAATAACCAAAAATGTAATTAATTAGGAGAAACAAAAATGAGAACACAACGCGGGGCTGCCAGACGGCAGTCAAAACGACGGCTTTTTCAACGAGCCAAAGGTTTTCGCGGCGGACGCGGTAAATTACTTCGAACAGTTAAAGAAACGATTGTTCGGGCAAATTGTTATGCAACGCGCGACCGTCGGGTTCGAAAACGTGAATTTCGGGCGTTATGGATCATCCGAATCAATGCCGCAACCCGTAATCTCGGTCTTCGGTACAGTGAATTTATTGCAGGTTTGAAAAAAGCCCAAATCACTTTAGACCGAAAAACACTTGCCGAAATGGCGGTCAATGACGCTACGGCATTTGCTAAAGTGGTCGAGACCGTTCGTACCGCATTAGGAAAAACCTGACCCCATCAATGATTATCATTTCAAAAGAGTGAAGGGGTTCGGCAAAATTCCTTCACTCTTTTGATTTTATCCTATTGATTAATAAATTAATAATCACCCGACACGATACGACGATTCAAATCGTTCAACATTGATTTGATTCAAAAGAATGCGAACAACAATTCGACGCACCACAACGGAAAGATAAGTTGTTAAACTGCTTCGCTCGCGGAAATTACGTAATAAACGATAATTATCATGCCCTAGTGCGGCAAAAACGTTTTCGCAAAGCCGGTTGCGGTCTTCAATGCTCAATCGAATGTCACGAATGGAAACAGTATCGTCAATAACGTGTAAAACAAGACCGAGAAATCGATCAACAAAATCTTCCCATGACCTGTTTTGTTTATTCAGGCATCGGGCTAATAATTCACGGTCTAAATCGGCAATAGACATTTTGAGATTGTTTGTAGTTCGGTTACTATCTCTTTGCACGCAATAACTTTACACCAACGTCAAACAGTTTGAAATGGAGAATCCAACTGGTTTGCGAAGTTCAAAACACTTGGTATAATCCGAATCATATCAATTGCGGACAATTTAGTAAAGATCAATTTCTCTGATGGTTTCACATTGTTGGGAGGATAATGATTGCTGTCAAAAATCAAAAGGTTGCCCGCTTGATATTGACCAAACAGTTACTCCAAAAATTCCGAAATAATCAGCCATTTCTACCCTTTACTTTGAATCGAAACCAATTGACTCCGTCACCGAAATACTATCCGTTCAACGGGTTACGGTGATATTAAATGTGAGAAGTATTATCTTATCAGTTACATAACAATGGAATGAGACGGCGTAAACCGTCAGGAGGTTTTAGTATGAGTTCAGATGTAATTCCGATGACCCGTGAAGGGTACAACAAAATCAAAGCAGAAGTTGAACGGCTTGAAAATGAGGAAATGCCGATCATTCTGGAACGCTTGGCAAATGCACGCGCAGAAGGCGATCTCAAAGAAAACGCGGAATATCACGGTGCGCG
>JAIRLW010000459.1 GCA_031259095.1 Planctomycetaceae bacterium
TGGAAACGTTACGAAGGCGGTTGGGCGCAATATTTGGCTATTTTCGATCTGGAAACGAAAGAATCAAAAAGACTCGATCAGCATCCGCGAACAGAACGTGAACCGATTTGGATTGATGACAAAATCTATTTCACTTCCGACCGAACCGGTACAATGAATCTCTTTGAATATGATACAAAAACTGAGGAGATTGTTCAGTGTACCGATGAACGTCAATGGGATATTCGTTGGGCTTCCGGCGATAAAGAAGGACAAATTGTTTATGAACTCGGCGGCGAATTAGTTATTTATAACACGAAAACTCCGCAAGATACGCAACAATTTTCTAAAATCAAAGTTCGTGTTCCTCACGACGGTCTTGCAATGCGTCCAGCCCGAACCAATGTGAGCGGAAATATTGAACAATATACCGCCGCACCCGGAGGTAAACGTGTTGCAATAATTGCACGCGGCGATCTTTTTACGGTTCCGGTTGACAAGGGTTATGTTCGGAATTACACGCATTCCAGTAACGCCCATGAACGTTCTCCGGTTTGGTCGCACAACGGTAAAACATTAGCGTACATCTCCGATAAAACCGGCGAAGATCAACTTTATCTGCAAGAAGTTCATGGAACAAAAACACCGTTACAATTAACCGCTACGTTCAAAGGTCAACTTGATCATTTGCGAATTTCACCTTGCGGACGTTATCTTTCCGTCAGCGATTGTAACGCCAAACTCTGGATGGTTGCCGTGCAGGGCAATGAACATTTTAAGCAGGGAATTCCGGTTGAAGTTGTTACGGCGTTGCACGGCGGAACGCCGGTTGGCTGCTGGTCGCCTTGCGGCGGTTATCTTGCGTACATTTTGTATGATCCTCAAGGATTCGGGCAACTCCATATCTATGAACTTGCAACAAAAAAATCTCATCCTGTAACTGATTCAATGTTTGATGTCCGTGAACCGGTTTGGGATCCGGCGGGAAATTATCTTTATTTTTTGTCACGGCGTGAATTTGCGCCGCAACATAGTTCTGTGGAATGGAATTTTGCCGGTAACCGCGATAAAGGAATTTTTGCGTTGGCATTACGAAAAAATGTTGCGAATTTGTTTGCTCCGCAATTCGACGATGCAACAACGCCGATCACACAAACACCTTCGCCCGCAACAAATTCTGCAACAAATTATGTAACAAATTCCGCAATAACCTCCGCAGCGTCTTCAAAAAATGAAACGGAAAAACATGATACCGTAACAGACGATAATACGGCAAATGGTAATGCGGCAAAACTTGTACCGAAACCGTCTGTTCCTAAGTTGACTAAAATTGATTGGGACGGTTTGGCGGATCGGGTTGTCCGTATTCCTGTAACGTCAGATAATTTTGACCATCTTTCGGCAAGCGGACAATTTTTATACTATCTCAAACGGGACGCTTCGTTTTACGGGCGCGAACCGGAACGGAAACCGCGTTTGATGATTTATGATTTGAAAGAACGCAAAGAATCGCTTTTGATTAACGATGTGGACGGATATTCGATAGCGCCGGATTTTTCTAAAATTGTTTTTCGTTCTGGAAAAGCGTTGAAGGTTTGTGAACCGAAAATTGCCGCAAAAGTTACGGATTTGAAAACGGACCATTTGTTTGTTGATCGTGTTCCCGCTGAAGAATGGGCGGAAATGTTCGAAGAAACGTGGCGCAAATTCCGTGATCATTTTTACGTTAAAAATATGCACGGTTACGATTGGGACGCTTTGAAACGTCAATATCAGAAACTTCTTCCTTATGTTGCACATCGGAGTGATCTGAATTATGTTTTGAGTGAAATGGTTGCGGAATTGAATGTCGGACACGCTTATATTCAGGGCGGTGATTTTGTTCAACCGCAACGTCCTGTTGTCGGTTTAGCGGGTTGCCGGTTCGAACTTGATACAAAATCGAATCGTTACAAAATTTCTGCCGTTTTTCACGGCGAAAACGAAGAATCAAAATACCGTTCGCCGTTAACGGAAATCGGAGTGAATGCCAACGTTGGCGATTACGTTTTACAAATTGACGGTATTGAACTGACCGGCGACGAAAATCCGTATCGATTATTACAACACCGAAATGATCCGGTAACGTTGACGCTTAACACTGAACCAACGCTTAAAGGTTCACGCAAGACGACGTATGTTCCTGTAACAAGCGAACAAAATTTGCTTTATCTTGATTTTGTTCTGAAAAACCGTGAAAAGGTTGCTCAGGCGACAGATGGTCGTGTTGGTTATTTACACATTCCAGACATGGGGGCGTCCGGTTCTTATGAATTTTTGAAATGGTATTATCCGCAGATTCGCAAGGAAGGTTTGGTGATTGACGTTCGCAGCAATGGCGGCGGTAACATTTCGCAATGGATTATTATGCGGTTGAATCAAAAATTGCTTGGAACGCGATTTGGCGGGACAAGTATTTCTCCGAGTGCGTATCCGGGCAATGCGCGGTTTGGTCATCAGGTTTGCCTGATTAATGAAACATCGGCAAGCGACGGCGATATTTTCCCTTATTATTTCCGCAAGGCTGGACTTGGATTATTGATTGGCAAACGGAGTTGGGGCGGAGTGGTTGGAATTTCGCCGCGCGGACAACTATTGGACGGCGGCATGGTGTTTGTTCCGCTTCGCGGCACAAACGATGAAAACGGTAATTGGATTATTGAGGGCAAAGGTGTTGAGCCGGACCTTGAAGTTGAAAACGATCCGAAGTCAATGCTTGAAGGACATGACCCGCAACTTCAACGCGGTATTGAAGAAGTTCTCAAACGTATGGAAGCAGAACCCAAAAAATGGCCCAACCGTCCGGCTGATCCGGTAAAAACAAAAGGATAAATTCTAGTAGTGCTCTGCTCAAATTGGACAGATTAATAAGGTACAATATTTTAATTTTTTGCTGTTTATGAGTGTTATACTTCCAGTAGTCATTTGATTGATGTTTCCGTTTTTGTATCTTCGGTTTGTGCCGCAAGTGAATGATAACTCTTACACTCATTACACTTTAAAATTCGGTTTTTATTTTTGTAATTTATAATATTACGAATAAATCCTTCTGTAGTTTCAAGTAATGGCGATCAGCTTTCGAGTCAAAATATTGTACAATATTTCGCCATGAAAAGGCGCAAGCCGAAATATCGTAATCTTATTGCTGCCGCTCTTACAGGGCTTTTTATTTCATGGTTTTATATTTGTTACGTAGGGCGTTGCCCTTGTTATACCACACATATTTTTGCCGATTTTTTTTTGGACTGAATGTTTCCCATGCCCGGTCTTTTGTTCTTTGCATTCCTTTCCAGATTGTTTCAACTCCTGGCGGTTTGCTGTTTTTTGAGTGTGCGACATAACCACCTAGTTGCGCAACCAGTTTGATCATCTCTTGTAATGTCGGCGGTTTTTCCGGTAACGG
>JAIRLW010000483.1 GCA_031259095.1 Planctomycetaceae bacterium
ACCCCAAAGCCCTGAAAGGGCGTCAGGATTATAAACGGTTTGTCATTGAATCATCTTCCCGTTGCCCTTTCAGGGCGTCGGGTTGGGAGGAACTTAACCCCACCCCGTTGGGGTGGGCGATAATCTTGACGCCCCTATCGGGGCTAATGTAAAAAACAAAAAATATTTCAAAAAGTAGTTTGTTATTTTAGGAAAGTGCAAGTGTATTTCGCAGTTAAAAATCAGTATTAAAAAATCCACTGAATACTTACAATTATTTTTATATCATAATAACATCTCTCAAAATAATCTGCGAAAATCGGCGTATACCGTTTTCACTTTAAAAACCGGTTTTATATTTTCGTTTAACTCCGCAATTTAAGGTGTTTTTACATTTCAAAAAACGATTTTTAAAAGGGCTAGGGTATCGTCTGCGGATTATTTTGTCTAGGTGTTCGGTGGTTAATAAAAATAGACTGTTACATGAAATAATGTTATCCGCTTGTTCTGACTAAATTTATGTTATATCAACAAACTTTTTTCGACGATGAACCGTTGCCGCCAACGATAACGGAATTGCCTCCTTGGGAATTGGACGATCTTAAAAATCGTCTTCTGGCGAAAGTTGTTTTTCCCACAGGTTACGACGCCGTTCTCGATTATTTGATTCCGAATGAACTGGTTGGAAAAATTGAACCGGGAATGCGCGTGATGGTTCCGTTGGGCAAAGGGAATCGTTTGGTGTTGGGTTATTGTCTTGATATTCAGCGGTGTGGTTTGTCGGTAACAAATATTCCGCTCAAATCAATTCAGTCGCGGATTGACGAACATCGGTTATTGAACGATAAAATGCTCGAACTAACCCGTTGGATTTCGCAACATTATCTTTGTCCGATTGGTCAAGTTTTTGAAGCAATGCTTCCGGCCGGCGTTCGTTCCAATGCCGGAACACGTCTCACAACAGTTTTATATGTTACGGAAGATGCGGAACAACGTCTGGCGGTTCTCCGAAAATCCGACGCCAAAGAAAAAGGAATTGTTCTGACTCCGAAACAACTTCACGTTCTTGAAACGCTTCGGCAAAGCGCGGAACCGTTGA
Organism: Planctomycetaceae bacterium; assembly: GCA_031259095.1. GTDB lineage: Bacteria > Planctomycetota > Planctomycetia > Pirellulales > Thermoguttaceae > WRKP01. The sequence goes on from JAIRLW010000483.1 coordinate 1,079, forward strand.
CGATTCTGGAATTGCAACACGCCGCCAAATGTTCCGCTGCTCCCATTAACACGTTGAAACAACTCGGTCTTTTTCGCGTAAAAACGATTCGTCGGCAAAAACCGGAAACCGATATTTTAGTACAAAAAAAATTAGAGATTGCTCCGTATCAACTCAACTCCGATCAGCAACAGGCGTTGGCGACGATTCTTGACGCGGTTCGAAACAACCGGCATGAAACGTTTTTGTTATACGGCGTAACGGGAAGCGGTAAAACGGAAGTTTATATTCAGGCGATTCACGAAGTTGTCCGTCGAAAACGTCAGGCGATTGTTCTTGTTCCAGAAATCAGTTTAACGCCGCAAACGGTTGGTCGGTTCAAGAGCCGATTTCCTGATGTTGCCGTTCTCCATTCCCATTTGACCGATGCGGAACGTCATCGGCAATGGACCAGTATTGCCGAAGGTCATGTTCAAGTTGCGGTGGGAGCCCGCAGCGCCGTGTTCGCTCCATTTCCGAAACTTGGATTGATTGTCATTGATGAAGAACATGAAAATTCGTTCAAACAAGATTCCGCGCCACGTTATCATGCCCGCGATGTTGCACGAAAAAGAGCGGAACTCGAAAATATTCCGCTCATTCTTGGTTCCGCAACTCCTTCACTGGAATCATGGCACAGCGTCAATCCGAAAAATATCAATCCGCAAAACATTTCCGACCAACATGTTACAAACTCAAATTTATGTACAAAATTAGTTTCGATGCCGAACCGTGTTAAAAATTTACGGTTGCCGTTGGTTGAGATTGTTGATTTGCGTGAAGAAATTCGTAACCGTTTAACGCGCGGCGCGATTCATCGGCAATTGCATATTGCGATTCGTTCTGCTTTGAACGAAAAAGGACAAGTGATTCTACTTTTAAACCGTCGCGGTTTTTCAACACACATTCAATGTCCGTCGTGCGGCGAGACGCTCAAATGTCCGAACTGTGATGTTTCATTAACGCATCATAAAACGGAAGAAATTGCGTTATGCCATTATTGCGACTATCAAATTCCTGCGCCGACTCGTTGTCCGCAATGCCATTTTGCCGGAATTTGGTACGGCGGTTTCGGAACGCAAAAACTTGAAACGGAAATCAAATCCCGTTTTCCTGAAGCGTCGGTTCTTCGTATGGACACGGATACCATGCAGGGACACGGTGCGCATGAACGCGCTTTAACACAGTTTCGGGAAGGCAAGGTACAGATTTTGCTCGGAACACAGATGATTGCCAAAGGTCTTGATTTTCCGAATGTAACATTAGTCGGCGTAATTAATGCGGATACGGCGTTACATTTACCGGATTTTCGCGCCTCGGAGCGGACTTTTCATTTGATTACTCAAGTCGCGGGACGAACCGGACGCGGTGAAAAAGGCGGACGTGTGATTATTCAGACGTTCAGTCCAGATCATCCCGCCATTCTCGCCGCCGCAAAACATGATTACAAAACGTTTGTGACGCAAGAATTACCGATGCGGAAATTACTCGGCTATCCGCCGTACTCGAAAATGATCCGAATTGTTGTTCGCGGCGAAAACGAAACAAAAACGCGGGAATTTGCTATAGAATTTTCGAAACGTATTAAAACATCGTTTTCGAGTTCTTCGGAACAACCAATTCCGTTTCGTATTTTGGGACCTGCTCCGGCTCCGTTTGCCAAGTTGCGAGGATTTTATCGTTTCCATATTCACCTTCACGACATCAACGGCGAACGTATTCGCCATCTGGTACGTTCCGTTTCGCTTGCCCTGAAAACTCCGCCTGATGTGCAATGGGTTCTTGACGTCGATCCGATTGATATGTTGTAATAGAAATCTCTTAAAAATTCGTTTTTAATCACAGAATTATTTGTCCCATTAGTCTCTATTGTCCTTATAAAAAGGGACTTTAGGGACGATAAGGACATTAGGAGCAAATGATTTTTCATAAAATGTTGCGGTTAAAAAACGAATTTTTAGAGGTTCCCAATTTCATTTTACCCAATCGTGAACCTCATTGATGTTTACCGTTATTGCTTGGAAACGTGAATCCGACTTGTAACGCCAACGTACCCCAAATACATTTGAACGGAATGTAAATCGGATGCGAATTTTGCGGAAAATGCAAACGGCAATTGGTTCCGCATAACACATTCGGTAAACTCATGGAAAGATGAAATTGGGCAAGTTTCGCTTTGGCGCCTCCGCAAACAATATTAGTAATTTCACCAACAGCATCCATCACCTCATCGTTTATCTCGGCAATATCCGGATCCATCAACATCGTCGAAGCCACTTTGATCGCAACACTTTCCGACATGGAAAGCACCACCGTCCCAACGCCTTTACCACTAATTCCAATAATCCCGCTCACCGGATAAAGCGCCTGATTATTTTCCATCAAACCAAGTCCGGTTCGCTCAATTTTACAGTTCAATTGAACATTAAACGCCTCTTCAAGTCCGGAAATAATAGGATTAATGTAAATCGTATTGTCAGTTTCTGCGGTCATAAATCGTTGTCCTTTCAAATAATCAGACGGAAAATCTTAAAATGATTCGTGAATTAACCAGCGAATTATACCAACTTCAACCCTTTTGTACACTATAGGGGCAAAAATAAGAAACATAGACGCTTTTCCTAGAGACTGTCTTTTCCTAAACACCAATTTAATTTAAAACTCATTTGTCCTCTTTGTCCCTATTGTCGCTTAAGGGAACTTCTAAAAACTTCGACTGAAATCGACCAAAATCGATTTTAGCCGAATTGGGTCGATTTCGGTCGATCAAAAAACAAATTTTTAGAGGTTTCCTTTTATTTTTCATGCAAAAGCCCCTTGCAACAAACAGACTATTTTATTAATATACCTTATTATAGTAAAAAAATGCTCTTTATTTTATGAGAATAATCGAGAAGTAGGCGATGTTTTGCCGGAAACGTCGCGTTGTCGGTAGGTAACTTGTGAGTACCTCCCGAATTCCAAAATAATCAGTCATTTTACTTAGGTTCTTTACTCCTCAAACCCTACGAGGTCAAATATGAAAGTTTTAGCAATCAATGGTAGTCCGAAGCCGGACGGTAATACCGGATTGGCATTGCAAACATTACTTCGGGAAGTTCAAAACGAAGGTATTGAAACAGAATTAGTTACTATCGGTAATAAAATTGTTCACGGTTGTATCGGTTGTCTTCGGTGTGCGGAACAAAAAAACGGGCAATGTGTTTCGTTTGACGATTCGGTCAATGAGTTGTTACCGAAAATGATTGCGGCGGACGGTCTTGTACTTGGTTCGCCGGTTTATTTTTCCGGGATTAACGGAACAATCAAATCGTTTTTGGATCGGGCATTTTTTGTTTCGTGGGTCAACGGCGGTTTATTACGGCTTAAAATGGGAGCGTCGGTTGTGGCGGTGCGGCGTTCCGGCGGAACGGCGGCGTTTGACCAATTGAATAAATATTTCCAGATTTCCGAACTAATGACCGTTGGTTCATGTTACTGGAATGTGATTCATGGTTTTAGCCCCGGTGAAATCAATCAGGATTTGGAAGGATTACAAATCGTACGGACATTAGGACGAAACCTTGCCTGGATGTTGAAACTTGTTGAACACGGTCAGGGACATGTTGCGCCGCCGGTCACGGAGGAACCGGTTATGACCAACTTTGTCCGGTAACAGAATTATTTGTCCCAATATCCCAATCCCAATCCTAATCCTAATTTGTCTCTAATGTCCTTAGGAAATGAGACGATAGGGATATTAGGGACGATTGGGACAAAGTGTGAAGCGAAAGATTATTAGCGAAGATTATTGAGTATTGAGAAAGTTTTTTT
>JAIRLW010000488.1 GCA_031259095.1 Planctomycetaceae bacterium
CAAATTAAACAAGGGACTATTCCCCAACGTTTTACTTCCGATTCGCCTGTTGGTTCTCATAAAGATACGGATGCTCGTTGGGCGAAAAAGAATCAAGAAACACATTATGGTTATAAAAAATCATGTGCTTGACGATAAAGAGCGGGATTCTGGATTGGAATGCGAAATCTCGTGAGTAACATGGGGCGTCTGGTAACACTGAAGCGTCTGAAATAGGGGAAGCCCCAAAAAATCCGACGATTCTCGATAAAAGCAAGAAAAAATTCGCGAATAAAACGGTTCTCTAACGGCTTCACTCCAAAAAAAATAACAGAATAAAAACAAAATCTAAACTGCTGCGTAAAAATTCCCGTTTTTAGAGTTCTATTAATATTCTTTCTTCAATTTACTTTATTTTTTGTTGCAAGATATTTGGAATATACAGCGTATTGTTATCGTACTCGTTTGCAATTACAGCAGATGATTAAACAATGTCGTTCTCCACGTACCGACGAAAATGGTAATATTATCGCTCTTGACCGGAAAATAATTGTTGATACTATTAAAAAAACAGAACCGCCATTCATTGCGTATTATCGTGATAAAATTGAAGATTTTGAATAGAAATCCATGACCGATGAAAATGAACCACCGCTTAAAATGGGAAAATGGGGTTGGGTAATTATTTCTTATGGCGTTTACTTTTGCACTTTGTTCGCTTGCGGCTTCCGGTATTCTGTCTTGGTTTGCCTATTGCCGAACGTGTCGGCGTTTTTTGTCGTCGAAATTATTATTTATCTTTCCAATCAATGCGTGCACCGAAACGAAAATTCTGAAAAAATAGTAAAACTGATTTAGAAAAATTCCAACAGGATGAAATCGAAGCAATTACTCACGCAGCCGCAACAGTCGGAAAAATGATGGATTTTTTGAAAACGGAACAAGCAACAAACCGTTCAGAAGTTTTTAGATTACTTTGTGAAATTCGTGATGAAGTTACAGCAGAAGCAAAATCATTGATGGGTGTACCGAATGCGGCGTCTATCAAGTATTCCGAATGCAATTCATGCAACAATTTTCATATTACCGCTTCAATAAGAACACTCGACGTCGGTAACAAAACCGCCTCCCAATCTGCCGAGATTTTTCGTTTTACCGACGGGAAATTTGTTACTGTAAACTTGATTCCTATGCCGACCATTTAACCATTATTGAAGGATTGAAAGATTGTTTGTCTTATTAGTCCCTTAATGTCCCATTTGTCTCTACACTGAACATTTTAGGAACATGAGGGACTGAGGGGACAAATGGGACAAGGAAATAAATTAAATTAAATTAAATTAAATAATATTACAGAATTTTATTCAATCTATCATTGTTGCCGTTGTGGTCGTTTTTGAGGAATTGGTCGCAATACCGGAGGCGTACCGAGAACATACGGCGCTCTTTTTCTTAACAGAACATGGTACATCACACGAGATTGTCCCATCCACGCCTCAACCGCATCCCAACCAATATGATATGTTTGCGCGTCAATCTTGGCTTGACGCGGATTGGTCGCCGGTACGGTAACAACTTTTTGATCGCCCTCGCGCGAATCCGCACGACGGACATAAACGTAACGAAAACGCCGTTCCTCCGTCTGAGCAAAAACAATCTCTCCAAGAATCGCAAAGAATAAAACAAAAAATGTGAAACAAAAAATGTGTTTTTTCAGCATGGTTTTACATCGTAGGGACTGACTTGTTTTTTGATCGACCGAAATTGATCCAATTCGGCTAAAATCGATTTTGGTCGATTTCCGTCGAAGTTTTTAGAAGTTTCCTTAAATTGATTAATTTTTTACGATTGGGTATTTCTAATAATTCCTGAATCTTCAAGGAAAATCTTAATAAAAATCTTTTTTCGGATATTTTAACAATTTTTCCGGTTCTACGGATCCATGAACACGGTGGCAGGATCGGCAATCGGTTTCGGGTGCGGCAATGGAAAGATGTTTTTTTGTAAACGACTCGCCTTGATGACATTTCAAACAACTCTCGTTGCCTTTCCACGCTCCAATCGTTAACGCATGACCTTTTCGTATGATGTCGCTGGAACGATCAATCAAATGATGACATTCCTGACAATGATTCGGATTGCCGATATCTTGGTGCATGGTCAATGTTTTCCAGTTTTCCGGCAGTTGAAGGTTTGATCCTTCCACAAAAAATCTCGACTCTAAACCCGGTATCTGAATGGTGTGAACTCCGGGATCCAGCCGTAATCGCGTAAGCCATGTGTTTTGACCAAATTGAACTTCCCAGAGAACCGGCATATTGTCCACTTTCAAGGACAAGTTTGAAAACGGAACGTTTTGAGCAATATTATCAGATAAATCCCATGTACACAGTATCGTTACCTCGTTGCCCTGAACACAAGAATCAGCAAGAGGGGAAAGAATCGAAAATCGCGATAGCATTTCTTCAAAACTCATTGCTTTGGGCTGTTCCAGCAGCGTGTTTTCCTCTTCCTGTTCCTGATCCAAATCGATGTGAGAGCGATCCGTCAACTGAATCGGAGAACCAAGCATATCCATCGAGGCTTCAAAAACAACAAAAAGAATGATCAATACCAAAATAAACATCACAATCGCAGAAACGATCATCCCAATAATCCGCAAATGAGGCGGATCTGGAATCGGAGTGTTTTCTGTAATAAATGATGTAAATTGATTCATTGGAACATGTTAGGTGTAATAAACTGATATTCAATTTTGACTAAACACAAATTTTATTTTTTAAAGATTCTTTGTCCTATTAGTCACTATTATCCTTTATCCTTAATGTCCCTCATTTTTCAGTGTAGGGATAATAGCGACAATAGGGACTTTGAGAACCAATGGGACAATAATCTTGCCATTCGGAATTTCATCTTGACACGACAAAATAAAATCCCTATGCTTCTTTTTATCTTTTTTCAATATTACTAAGAATCCATTGTCTCAAAACCGAGCAAATTATGCAACACGTTTCAAGTGCAAAAAAAATTTTTTTCAAACAAATGAACCGGTTCCGTTCCTATTTTTTCAATTGGAATGATTGTATTGTTCTGATCGGAATTGTTTTTCTGATCGGTTTCTTTTTCGGCTGTTCCCAACTCAAGTCGAATAAGAAAAACAACCTGCCTTCCGAAAAGTTCTCTTTCGAAAGTGCAGACGGAACTTCAAAACTGATTGGTGATTGCGCTAATATTGGTAATTATCATCCGGTTCAGGTTCAAGGCTGCGGATTGGTTAACGGTTTGCCCGGAACAGGCGGAGATGATGTTAATTCGCTTGAACGCCGAATGGTTTACGACGAAATGACCCGAATGGGAGTCCGTGATGTTCGGGCGATTTTAGCCAGTCCGACCACAGCGGTTGTGAATATTCTTGCTTACATGCGTCCGGGTATTCAGGAAGACGATTTTTTCGATGTTGAAATTCGGTTGCCGCCGGAAACTAACGCCAAAAGTTTACGCGGCGGCTGGTTGATGAAGACAAAACTCGAAGAAATGGCATTTATCGGCGGAAGTCTCAAAGAAGGTAAAACGCTTGCTTTGGTCGAAGGTCCCATCATGATTGACGATCCGCTTGCCACCGAAACGTCCAACCCTTCCGGATTAAAACAAGGAATTATTCTCGGCGGCGCACGTGTTAAAGAATCACGGTCGTTGACTCTGAATATGAAATCAGGCGCCGAATCGGCGTTTGCAACAGATCGCATTGCTAAAGAAATCAATAATCGTTTTTTTGTTTCAACCGGTCAGAAAAAAGGAATGGCAACCGCTAAAACCGATTCGCTTATTATGCTCGATGTTCATCCCGATTACGCGAAAGATGTTGCCCGCTATGTTCGGGTGGTTCTGGCGATTTCGTGTTATGAAAATCAGACAAAGCTGTTACATCGGATGGAACGTCTCAAAACCGAACTGTTAATTCCCGAAAAATCACAACAAGCGGCGTTTCAATTGGAGGCGATTGGTAAACGCGGAATTGAAATACTCCGAAGCGGTTTAAACAGTCCGCATGTGGAAGTCCGTTTTCACGCCGCAACCTCGCTTGCCTATCTCGGCGATGGAACTCCGGCGAAAATTCTAGCAACTATCGCCAATAACGAACCGGCTTTTCGCGTTTACGCCCTCAACGCATTGAGTGTGTTACGAACCGATATTGAAGCGGAAATATCATTACACGAACTCCTGCATGTTCCCAGCGCGGAAACCCGTTACGGAGCCTTTCGCGCGTTACATAACAGAAATCCATACGACCGGACTATCCGCGGTGAAAATCTTGGTAATCAATTCAGTTATCATGGAATTACCACCAACGCGCCGCCAATAGTGCATCTTTCAAAATCGAAACGTCCTGAAATTGTCCTTTTCGGTTCCGATATTCATCTCCGACAACCGTTTGGTTTGGAAGCCGGCGCCGTCATTTTTGTAAACGGTCAATCGCCGGAATCGGTAACCGTTAAAAAATTCGCGCTCAACGGCGTGGACGAGCAACGAACTGTTTCAAATAAACTCGATGACGTGATTCGGGCGGTGGTCGAACTCGGAGGAACTTATCCCGACATTTTTCAAATGTTGGTTCAAGCGGATCAGATGAAAGTGTTATCTTGCCGGTTGGAAATTGATTGCTTACCGGAACCAAACCGCATTTATCATCGACCCGGAAGCAGTAACGATGATGATAATTCGTTTCAGGAATCATCGAAAAAGAAAAGCGTTTGGGAACGTATGAACCCTAAAAACTGGTTCAGTACCAATCCCGGCGGAAACTCCTCCGACTTCGAAGGAACGACCAATACTTCCGAAAGAGAATAATCAAAAATTGATGTCAATTTCAGTCGATTGAAATCGACGCTTAATCAGAGTTATTAGGTAACTGTCTATTTTTATTTTTGTTCAGATATTGTGAATTGAAATCTTAGCCCTGAAAGGGCGTTTAGATTATAGCCCTTTCAGGGCATAAAAAAATACGATTCTACGTTACCGGCACAATTATAAAATAAACGTTGCGTTATTAATTTTTAGCGATGGCTGTTCATTGAGCATGAGAGTGATCATCAGAAATCTTGGAGTTCTCGAAAGCGCTGAATACGAACTTGGCGATTTAACTGTTGTTTGCGGCAAAAACAATACCGGTAAAACATTAGCGGCTTATACGTTGTACGGTTTTCTTGACTATTGGAGAAATCAGTACGATTTTCAACTCGGTACGGCATTGATTAAAGAAATCAACCATAAGCGGGAACTCCGAATTGTACAACAACAATTTCAAAAACTGTTGTCGAAAAATCTTGAACTCGCTTACAAAAAATATGTTACGGAATATTTGCCGGACGTATTAGGTTCTTCTTCGGAACGATTGACGGATGGTCAATTCCGTTTCGATATTCGCTGGATGATTAAGCAATCGTTGCTCTTAAAAGAAAAAACCATCCACTGGATTTCATCGAATTGCGGATGGTGCGCCGTTCAAACAGACAACGAAGGAAAAAGCGTTCAAATAATTCAGGAAGAAGAACCTGTTCCGCAGGAAAAATTATCGGATTCGGTTCAAAGTTTGGTAACATTGGTTTCGCCGGAAATTATTCCTTGTGCCGCTGTGACGAGCGCGGATCGAATCGGCGCGGCAATGTTTTCAGACGAAATTTATCATCTTCGTAACAAATTAAATAAACAGCAACAATATTCTTTTCTCCAATCAATTCATTATCCGCTTCCTGTCCGAAAAACGCTTCACACCATTCATTATTCCGTACCGAAACTTCCGCCGGAAAAAACAGAACTCCAAATTCTTTTTAAAAAATTACTGGACGGCAATTTTGAATTTTGTTGTCGAAAATTACAGTTCGCGCCTTTACGTACTGAAAATCCGCCGATTACATTAAATGAAACATCATCTTCCGTCCGTTCGCTTTTTCCGTTTTGGTTGCAATTATATTGTGATACGGAATTACGGGAAACGCCGGTCAATATGTTTATGATTGACGAACCGGAAATGAATTTGCATCCTGAAAACCAACGGATTTTGGCGCGATTGTTTGTAAGACTGGTTAATTTAGGTTATAAAATTTATATCACCACGCACAGCGATTATATTGTCAAAGAGATGAACACGCTGATTATGCTTTATTGTTGCAACAAGAATAATCGTCGAATAATGAAACGTTATGGATATACGGAAGAGGAACTTCTCAATCCCGAAAAAATACGGGTTTATATGACACAACAAGTCAACGCTCCGAAAACAAAAACAGGAACAAAAATAGAAAATGAAACGAAAATTAAAATAGAAACAAAAATAGAGACGGAAACGGATAGGGAAGCGGAACAAATTTCGGTTGATTCGGGAGTTCCGAAATATATTTTTGTACAAGCAAAAATTGATGAACTTGGCATTTCCCTTCCGGTTTTCGATGACACGATTAACGAAATGAATACGATTCAGGATGAAATTCTGGCAGGAGGTGAACGATGAATACCAGCCTCAAAGAAACATTACAAAAAATCCTCGTTCCCGGTATTTTCGGTGAAATCAACGCTCAGACCGCAATTCTTAAAGAAAATGATCGTAGCGCCAAATTGCGTGAAGTTCAGATTAACGGGGTTGCCGACGATTCGATTTTGATTAAAATTGATTATTGTCAGGCGAATGATCAAATTTTTTGTAATGAAAATGGAAGCCTAAAACGTTGTGATTATTTGCTTATTACCAAATTGAGACATAAAAAATTCCTGTTGTTTATGGAGATGAAATCGAACAAAGTTATTGGTACGGAAATTATTCAGAAATTCCGTGCTTCGGAGTGTTTATTTGATTATATGGTTTCGATGCTGCATCAATTTCACGATTGGGAATTTAACTGCGACGAATATAAAAAACGTTTTGTTTTATTCCAAGAAAAACCGTTACCGAAACGTCCCATCCATCCTAAACGCACCGGTTCCGCGCCGGATAATTACCTTTCAAAAAATTACGACCCCAATAAACCGCCAACTCTAGAATCATTGTCGTAATAAAAATCATAACAATTTACATAAAAAATTAAAGTAGGCAATCTTTTTCCGAAAGGTCGTATCACATTGAAATTACAATAAACATAAACATAAAATGAAGATTACTATTAAAAATCTTGGAGTGTTAGAAAGTGCGGAGTATGAACTCGGCGATTTAACGGTTGTTTGCGGAAAAAATAATACCGGTAAAACATACGCCGCTTATGCGTTGTACGGTTTTCTTGATTATTGGGGGAACGATTACGAATTTCAGGTTGATTCGGCATTGATTGAGGAACTTCAAAATAACAATGAAGTTCTGATTACGCAGGAACAATTTCAGAATTGGTTACCCCAAAATTTAGAGCAGGCAAGCAAAAAATATTGTCGGGAACAATTACCTAAGGTGTTGGGATATTCTCCCGAATCTTTGAAGCGATTTGAAAATTGTGAATTTTGTGTTGAGGTCAATACAACTCCGATGATACCATTATTTCGCAAAAAAAAGATTATGCGTTGGAAAGGTAAGGACGCTAATAATTCATGTAGCATAAAAACGGGGGCAGATGGAAAAAGTATAAAAATATATCAACAATACCAACAAACTTCACAAAAATTTCCTGCACATCCTACAATATATTTAAACGAGTTAATTTCAAGAGAGATTATTCCGTATGCGTCTTTTGCAAGTGCGGATCGAATTGGTGCCGCCATGTTTTCCAATGAAATTCGTTACTTACGTGATGAATTGTACCAGAAAAAGGAATTTTCCTTTAAGAAAAAAATACCAATTAAATATCCTCTTCCCGTTTCAGAAAATCTCAATACGATTCGTGATTCCCTGTTAGCACCGCCGCAATTGTTGCAGGATATTCAACAGGTTTTTTGTGAACTTCTTGGAGGAAATTTTGAAATTACGAACGGAAAATTATATTTTATTCCATCGGATAATAATAATAATAATAATAATAATTTGTCGCTTACAGTTACAGAAAGTTCTTCCTCTGTTCGTTCCCTTTTGTCTCTTTGGCTGCAATTATGTAACGAAATACAAACATCAAATTCGCCAAATATGTTTATGATTGACGAACCGGAAATGAATTTGCATCCGGTAAATCAACGTCTTCTGGCAAGAATTTTTGCACGGCTTGTCAATTTGGGTTATAAAATTTATATTACAACACACAGCGATTATATTGTCAAAGAATTGAATACGCTTATCATACTTAATCGCCGCAACAAAAATAGTGATGAAGTGATGAAGCAATACGGTTATTCCGAAAAAGAATTTCTTGATCCTAATAAGGTTCGGGTTTATATGGCACAGGAAATCGAAACGAAAAAAATGGAGACAACAAAAAAATCTCTGAAAAAAAAGACCAACCAATCCGCTATTCCAAAATGTACATTTATTCGTGCGAATATTGACGAGTTGGGAATTGATTTACCGAGTTTCGACACGACAATTAACGAAATGAATAGGATTCAAATGGAACTATTAGCAGGAGATGACGATGATGAATAAGATATCTATTTCTCTTGAAGACATTAAAAATTCGCTACAAAAACTTCTTGTGGACGAATTGTTCGGTAACATAGAAGATCAAACAGCAATTCTTCAAGAAAATGATGTTAGTACGAGATTAAAAGAAGTAAAAATTACTAATGTTCCCAACGATTCAATTCTCATTAAAATTGATTATGGACAAGCCTATAACAATATTTTTCGCAGCGAAGAGGGACAGCGAAAACGTTGCGATTATTTGCTTATTGCCAAACGGAATAAAGAACGACAGACTTTATTATTTGTCGAGATGAAGTCTAAAACATTTAAGGAAGATGAAATCAAACAAAAATTCCTTGCTTCGGAATGTTTGGTTGACTATATTGTATCAATGTTAAACCGTTTTCATAAGAAAAATTTTAATCAGGACAAATGTAAAAAACGGTTTGTTTCTTTTCAACAAAAGCGTCTTGACAAGAAACCAATTCGTTCGGCTAAAGATGGGACAACGCCGGAAAATTATCTTTCTATTAATTTTGATTCCAATAATCCGCCGACACTGAAATCGTTGTCGTAACAAAATCATTGTCGTAATAAAAATCCTAAAGATTTCGATAAACAATTTTTTTTGACTGGACAAACGGGACTTATAGAATTTTATGGAATTTTTTATTCTGTAATTTTGTTTTAAAAACGCATAATGAATATACTATGGACAGATTTATTGAAGAGTTACAAGACGCCGAGGAATCGGGACGGGGTTGTTCTTTATATTTTCCGGTTTCGTCATCGCCGGTCGATTTATTTGTAACGGGTTGGAACCGTCAATTGCAGCGTCCGGTTGAAATTAGTGTACGCTCGGATTTGTTACCGGCGGAACCAAGTATTCGTGTTGCAACATTGCCGGTTAATTCGAAAGTCCGTGTTAATTCACGAAGTTGGTTTTTTGCCGCGCCGCCGGATGAATTGGTTTTCGACTCAAAAGAAAATGTTTCTGAAACAGAAAACTCTGAAGCCAATAATATTGAAGCCAATAATTTCGAAACGGACAATCCTGAAACAGATAATTCTGAAACAGGCAATCCTGAAACGGAAAATTTGGAATTGAATAATATCGAAACTGATATTGAAAATACCAAAGATTCCGGTTTGGATGAATCTGTTACGTTTGGCGCTGAACTTATTAAAGACGATATTGAAACGTTAACACGTATTCGGATTCCGCGCGATGCAGTTAAGGTTCAGGATCGTCTTAGTTATATTCTTCAACCGCCGATAGAATCGATTTTACATCTTCCGACGCTTGATTTGCCGTTTGAACCATTTCCGTATCAACGTCAGGGAATTGCATTTTTGTACAGTGCGCATTTTGCAATTCTTGCCGACGAAATGGGATTGGGCAAAACAATGCAGGCAATTACAACAATTCTGTAGTAGCTCCGAACCGGCGAAGTTCGAAGTGTGTTGCTTATTTGCCCCAAACCGTTAC
>JAIRLW010000516.1 GCA_031259095.1 Planctomycetaceae bacterium
TAAATTAAAAAGTTACAAAAATGAAAAGAAGTATTTTATTATCCGTGACACTGTGCCTTTGTATCAGTATGAATATGCATGCGCAAAACAACCCGTTGCATTAAAACCGGACGCAGAAAACGTCCCGAAAATTCAGGTAACGAATCTTTGGTGTAACCGATTGATTGGCGATGCTCATTTGACGCAAGATTCAGAAAACAGCCGATTCACGACCATTTCGGCAAGGTAAATTTCAATGGTTTTGATGAGAGTGTTGCAAAAACACCGCCTAAATTGGAATTGCTGTACGTTATAACTAATTGAAACTGAATTGATTTCAGTTGCGTTAAATCGTTAAATGCGGAAGCAATATCGGAAAGTAAAACAATATTGGAAACAAAATACGGTTTACGCGGATCACTAACTAACGTAACTGTAATATTGCCCAAATTTTCCGCTCCGCTAAGAATTCCTGTTGTTTTATCAATTTTGGCTTTGTCATCAGCAACAAGCAATTGGTATTGAAACGAAGTTTCCGGCGAAGTCGGTAACATTTTTTTCGTGTCGTTTTGAGACGGCGATTGTATTCCAAATTTAATTCCGTAATTGTAATTTGTGTCCAAAGCAAAACCGGATTTGGTCAATGCCGCCAAAGGAATTGCCGCCGTTTTGAATTTCATTTCTTTTCCATAAACAACTTGTGTTGCATCCGCAAATGTTGACGCATTGATCGAAATAATCCGTACAAAATATTGTGTGTTCGGATTCAATTGAGAACCAAGATCAAACGTTTTATTTGTAATTTGTTCAACAACAGCGGCATTCCAATCCGGTTTGCCTTTGGCATCCACAACATCAGTGTATTCGACATAATGATTCAATACTGTACCTGCCGGAATTTTTTTCGGCTCAGTTATCGTCAATTCGTTAGCGGAAATAATCGTAATCTTTTTACTGTCCGCTTTAACAGTTGATGCGGGATAATCATTTGTTGTTATGGAAATACTCAATTTAGAAGACAAATTTTCATTAAATTTTCCGGCAGCGGCTACCGCATAAATCTCAACCGTGTATTTACTTTTCGGAGTTAATGTTGCGTTAATAGAATATTCTTTCGTCCCGGCGGCAACATAAGCATAATCAATCAACGCTTTATTTGCATCATAAATCAGAATTTTATATTGCAACGGTATTCCAGAAGTTACGGAATCGTTCCAAAAAACTTTTGCAGAAGTTGCCGTAATAATATTGGAATTGCTTGATTTTGTCGGTGTTGCGATTTTAGCAGAAGTCGAAGCCCCTGAACTTCCGGTAATCGGAACCGGTTCAGGGTTGTTGATGTTACCATAATTAAAATAGGTCGGCGTTGATTTAACCGCATACTGACCAACTGCCCGAACAATCACCTGATAACGGGTTGCCGATGTAAGTTGAGAATGACGAATATATGTTTCAAGTTTTGCGCTCGGATTGACTGTAACTTCAATCGGTGTTCCATTGGTTTGAGGCGTATTGGTTCCTGAATCAACAGCAATAATTGTAATTTTATATCCGCCTGTATAATTCACCGGAGCTTTCCACGTAACTTTAACAGCATCGACTTTACTCGTTCCGACTTGAACTTTTGACGCAACTGTTGTTTTAACGTCTGTAACAGCACCAACAGCAACATCGGCTCCATCGCCCGCCTGACGGGTTTCGAATGTACCGGAAACAAGAATCACCTCAGGAATATTGTTAATCGTTGCAGTAACCATATATTCGTAACCCGTTCCGGCATCGAGTCCTGTTATTGTTACCGTTAATTTGGTTGTTGTTTCGATTTCCGTCCATTCACCGCCGTTTTTCAGCCAAACGGTGTATTTGTTTCCCGTAACGGAATATTGCCTGTCCGGTTTCGTCCATGTAATTGTTACCGCGTTTGTCGTAACACCGGAAGCGGAAACAGCCGAACCCAATTCGGAAGGTAAATCGCCTATTACAAAAGGATGTTGATAGGCTCCCATATCGACGGCTCCGCGATTATGTCTTGGGTTTCCTTCCTTATCTCTCGTAACATCAACCGGAACCAGCGCGATTTTACCCTTTCCCAACGCAGGAGATTCATTTTCGATAAGATGTAAATCCCACGTTTTCCAAAGTTCCGCAGTCCATGTTCCTGTTGCAAAATTTACAAACTTCGGATCAATTTTGTTTGCCGAATTGGTTGCGTAAAGGGAATCGGAACCAATCGTGATATTGGTTGTTGAGGGTAAATACCTGATTAGTGAAGCGTTAATTTTAACTTTGCCGCCGCTTTGCAGAGAAAAATCGTTACCGTCCGAATTATTGTAGGCAAGAATCGAGTTGTTGACGGTTAAATCAGACCAGACCACAATAGCATTGGTGTTACTGACAATATGCGAATTATTGATAGTCGTTTTCGATTTTTGCTGCAAATTTAGCGGATAACCCTGATTTCCGACAATCAAAGAGTTTGTTATTTCGACTATTCCAGAGGTAAGAATGATTCCGCTGGAATTACTGTTTCCGGCAATTGTTGAATTCATAACTGACATGGAACCGCCGGACTGAATATTGAAGGTCGTTTGGGTATTCGTATTTCCCGTAACGACAACATTGATCAGGGACAACTTCCCCAAAACAAAACTAACTTCCGTTCCGGTTCCTCCGGTTAAAGTTAAATTCCGAAGCGTTAAATCGCCTGTTTTTTCAAGATAAATCCCTTTTGAACCGACATTAATTGTAATATTTTGTCCTGTTCCATCAATAACTAGACCTTTTTTCTGAATCAACAATTGGTTGTTACTGAGAAAAACGGTTTGATTTTTCAGAGAATCAGCGAATTTTATTACCGTATTTTGACCGGCATAGAAAACGGCTTTTTGAAGTGATAGGACTTTGCTTTGCAATCCTACCGGTACTGACGCTGACGTAACAACAATTTCGGAATTACCCCAATACTTAAATTCACCAATATCGTTTAGAAAATTCCTGACAACAGCATCTTTTTGAAACCATTTATCCGTTACGTTTGAAGCGGCAAAACTGCCCGCCAAAACCACTTCAAATGTGGTCGTCCAGTCTTCGTGAGGATTTGTTGCTCCATAATCTCTGGCAAAATCACCTGACTTCGAACCGGATTTTTTGGAATTACCGTTCCAAGAAATTGCGGCTAATTGCTGGTAATAGGAGGAATGATGCCAGTTGTGCGCAAACTCATGAATCACAAGTGCAGCACTCGATGTATGCGTAGAATCCAAAACAATTGCACTGCCGCCGTTATAGTTCATTCCGATA
>JAIRLW010000548.1 GCA_031259095.1 Planctomycetaceae bacterium
GAAGAAATAAGTTTTTAGAATATCCCTTAATTTTTAGAGATTCTTAATTAATTAAAACCGTTCCATGAAATCATTTTCCCGAACCAATGGAATTATTCTGGTGATTGCCGCGATTTTTCCATTTTTCCTGACGCTTATTTATTTTGTTTTGCTTACGGATTCACCGGTTATTGTACAAAGACTTGTTTATGGAATTGGTAAGATCATTCAATTTACCCTTCCGGTTTTTTGGGTTGGCGTTCTTTGTCGGGAACGATGGTTGGTTCGACCTTGGAATGCTCGCGGTTTTGCCGAAGGAATGGCATTCGGAATGTTCATTGCCGTTGCGATGGTTTTATTGTACTTTTTCTATCTTGGTTTACCGGAACAACTACTTGGAAAAAATACTCCGGCAAGTTTAGCGATTATTGCCAAAATGAACAGATTAGGTATTACCAATGGGCAACAGTTTTTTCTTTTGGGCGTGTTTTATTCTGTGATTCACAGTGGTCTTGAGGAATATTATTGGCGGTGGTTTGTTTTTGGGCGGTTACAGCGCGGCTGGTCATGTTTTTTTGCGGCGATCATTTCCAGTCTTGGGTTTACGGCTCATCATATTTTGCTACTTGGAACTTATTTCGGTTACGTTTCACCGTTTTGTTGGCTTGGTTCGTTGGGGGTTGCGGTTGGCGGTTTGTACTGGGCGTGGCTTTACAAACGGAGCGATTCCATCTGGGGAATCTGGATCAGTCACGGATTTATCGACGCGGCAATTTTTATCATTGGTTTTATGACCTGTTTTCGATAGCAATACCGGAAAGAAAAACACGGAATTTAGACAAAAATCAAAAAGGTAGGCGATGTTTCGCCTGAAATTTTTTGATTAATTTTGATTAATTTTGATTAATTTTGATTAATAGCGTCGGCGATAGCCGGCTTGCCCCTGTGTTCGGACGGAAATTGGTATTGCCTACCGAGCGGTGGACGGCAAAAACTAGACCCAAAATGGTCTTGTATAAGGTGGAGGATTTGAGTGTATAAGTAATTGATTGACCATTTTCAAACGCAAGCAGTATTACCTCTGGATAAATCTCTCGCCATATGAATAATACATTCAACATGGGAAACCGGAAACGTGATTGGAGAAGACTGAAACTTAAAAGTTGACTTCGGAAACTCAAATGCTGAAGTCAGAAACTCGAAAGTTTACGTCAGAAACTTAAAAGTCAACCGTTTCAAGTTAAGCGATGTTTCGCTAAAAGTGGACGATGTTTCGCCGAAACGTTACCTATTCTTTTGTCTCAACAGTCCTTATAGTCCCATTTGTCCCTAACATTTTTTGTAGTGAAGGGACATTAGGAGACAATATTTTCCATGATTAACTGCTAAATCGATTGCTAAAGGCAACACAAAGGTTGACAATCTTCTAATTCAGGGCGGGATCTTCGGGGAACTTATTGATATGAAGCATTTCGCTCAGAACGTCTTGACCGATTGCTTCAATCAAATGCCGCCAGAGTTCGGAGTCATCGTTAAAAACAAGTTCACGCGTGGCTTCGGCGAGATACCACGCTCCTTCGGTAATTTCACTCAACAATTGACCGGCGCCCCAACCGGCATGTCCAATAAAAAAACGACAATCGTCGTTTTGATGCTGGACTAGTCGTTTCAAATCTTTCGGAACGTTTGTAAAATGAACGCCGGGTACAATTTCAATACTGTTAAGTTGTTTTGTTTCATGCAGAGCGGTTAACGTTCCAAAGACGGGACCGCCCAAATAGAGCGAGGACTCTGTTTCGCAATCCCGATGAAATATTGATTTCCAGATTGCCCGAATTGGCTGGTCGGAAATACGGTTCAAAACCACCCCAAACACTTCCTCGTCATCACTGCCCTGAACAATAAAGACAATTGTTTGTCGAAAATTCGGATCAATCAGAAACGGCGACGCAATCAAAAGTTTGCCGGAATAATTCATGGGAATAGCAAAAAATCATGGAAAATAAAAAAATACAAACCGCTCCATCATTATAGAATATAAAAATTCCAACAGCAACACTCGTCAACTTCACGAATCCTAATCTCACAAATCTCAACCTCAAAGACCACAAATCACAAACCACAAATGAAATTTTCCCAAACGGATCATCGTCGGATTAAACTGGAACTATCTTACGACGGCGCCAACTACAAAGGTTGGCAACGACAGTCGAATGTTCCGAGTATTCAGGAAACGTTGGAAACAACGCTTGGCAAAATTCTTGGCAAACCAGTAGTGGTTACCGGAAGCGGTCGAACCGACGCCGGAGTTCACGCTTTGAAACAGGTTGCCGCATTTACGACGGAAAGTCCGTTGAAGACGGAAGTGTTCCAACGTGCGCTGAATGGTCTGTTGCCGCACGATATTCGGATTCTTCAGGTCGAAGATGTTCCGCTCCGTTTTCATCCCATTGCCGATGTGATCGCCAAACGTTACCGTTATCTGATCGACAATAATTGTCCGTCGTTTCCGTTGACCCGACATTATTGTTGGGTTTACCGTGAACCGCTCGATCTTCACACGATGCGTCAAGCGGGTCAATTCTTGTTAGGAACGCAAGATTTTGCTTGTTTCCAAACTCAAGGTTCTCCGCGTAAAACAACCGTCCGAACAATTTCCGACGTTTTAGTGGAACGAATCCATGATCCCAACGGTTTATATCCGCCGTTAATTTGTATTGAGGTGGAAGCAAACGGTTTCCTTTACAACATGATGCGAACCATTGCCGGAACGTTAACACTTCTTGGGGTTGAGGGTTCTCGTGGTTGTGGTCATCCGGAGCGGATGAAAGAAATTATCAATTCTCAAAACCGTACCCTTGCCGGTGCAACTGCTCCAGCGCATGCGCTTTACCTAATCGATGTCGTTTATCCCCGAATTTTGTAAAACGATATTATTTTTTGTTTCGGACGATCATGTTACGGCGGCTTAAATAGGTTGCCAATGCGGCGTCTAACGGTGTTCCTGTACGAAATAAGGCGTAATCGCATTGTAATTTTGTACAACCTTGTTTTACTTCGTCAAGATAAAGGTGCAGAGCGTCGAGATAACCTTGACGCAACATTCGCGGATCACAACGAATTTGTACCGGAAGTTCCAGACCTTCAAAACGTGTTGCACCGCCGAGTGTGAAATCGAGTTCCATGTCGTCCATAATATGCAACACAAGAACATCATGTCCGTAACTTCGTAAATATTGTAATCCGCGAAATAATCCTTCGCGTTGTATCAACAAGTCCGAAATGAGAACAATCAGTCCGTTCGCCCGAACAGTTTCCGCCGCAGTCCGTAACGCTTCCTGAAAATCCGGCTGAGAACCTTTAATATCCTTGAGTAACTCGTTCAAGTCAATCAGTTCCGAACTTTCTTTTTTCTTTGTTTCCGTATTTCGTAATTCTGTTTTCTGTATTTCCGTTTTTTTATCAGGCGATAAACGAAACATTCGGTCGGCAATTGCGATAAGTTGTGAACGTTTCATTTTTGACGGCATAACATTTTGAGTATCTTTATCGAACATAATACAACCAACCGCATCTTGTTGCCGAATGGCAAGATAGGCCAGTGATGCGGCGGTCGTTGAGGCATAATCGTACTTATTCATTGCCTTGCTGCCGAATCTCATACTCTGCGACCGGTCAACCAATAACGTAACCCGCATATTTGTATCAACTTCGTATTGCTTAACATAAAGCCGATCTTGTTTTGCCCAGACTTTCCAATCAACACTTCGCGGATCGTCGCCGGGAACATATTGACGGTGTTGCCGAAATTCAACAGAGTTACCGAAATGCCGCGATTTGTGAATTCCGCTCAAAAATCCGTCAACAACATGTTTCGCCCGCAAATCAAGACGTGAGATGCGTTTCAACGTTTCCGGATGAAAATAGTGATTGTCTGACATTGTGTGGTTTGTGATTTGTGAGAAAACTTCTAAAAACTCGTTTTTTTCCTCGACCGAATTCGACTAAATATCGACTAAAATCGATTTGGGTCGATTTTATACCGTTTTCCTTTTAAAAACCTGTTTTATCTTTTCGGTTATCCGTTTATCTTGTTTCTAATTTGAACGGCGTTTTTAATCCTTCAATGAGTTTGATATAAACGCGGCGGTAAAAATCGTACAAATTTCCAGACCACGAACCATCCAATGTTAAACGGTCAATCCAACGTACATTCGTTTGAGTGTCGGCACGTTCTTGATAATCAAGCATATAATAAGGAAAACGTAAACGTTCCTGAATGACCGGATGCGTACCAAACATTAAAAGACCGGCAACAGTCAACCCATAATTGCCCGAAGATCGTTCACGTCTTGCTGCGCCGATTTTTTCGAGAAACGTTTCATCGTTCAATTCATTCCAAGGATATTCCGGTTGAAGATTGGCGTAAAGTTGACGGTAATGCCGTAACGTTTCCCGATGAACATCCTGAATAGTGTAACTGATAAGAATTTCGGCGCCGCGTGATTCGCTCAATTGTTCTGCCAAGTAACGTTTCACTTCTTCATCGGATAAACGTTGATCGGCTTCATGGAAACGACGATAAGTGTTACCCAACGGATTACCGTTGAGATAAACCGGACGTTGTTCACGTTTTGCTCGCGGAATTTGAACGCCAAGAATCAGTTTGCCGTTAATCTCAATATCTTGAAACGATTGATTGATCAGAAGATTAACGCTGACTTTATTAGGATTATTGGCAATATCAACAATTTTTTTTCTCAAATGATCCGTGGACGTAAAACCAACAAACAAATATTTGCCTTCTTTTTCCGCAACACCAAGAAACACATAACCGCCATCGCTATTTGCCATTGCGGAATAAGTTTCCCAAAAACTGTCGGGAACTTCACCGGTACCATCTCTGCCGGCAGCCTTTTTAAATTCAACTGCTTCGGATTCCCGAAGAAATACCAAATCCTGTTCCGTATGAATACCTAGCGTCATTCTGCGTTCTTTTTGTGTTGCGTTATATTACGGAGGATCATATCCGCCTTGATTCCAAGGATTACAACGGAGAATGCGCCAAAATCCTTTTAAGGTTCCGCGAATAACTCCGTATTTTTTAACCGCTTCAATCATGTACGTGCTACAGGTTGGTTCAAAACGGCAAACATTGGGTAAAAACGGACTAATATATTTTTTGTAAAATAATACTAACCCGATTACAATTAATTCCGGTAAACGATACATAATGAAAAAATAAAAATAAAAATAAACGCCAACCAAACGATCAGAAATGTATTTTACCATCTCACCAAGATCAGACGCAAGATAATGGTCGATTTTATTTTTCAGCCGCCAGATCGCCCAGAAGAAAATTTTTTGTAATCTATCAGCGGACTATTTTATTTTTTAACGATCCGGACTGGAACTTTCCCGAATCGCCAACCTGAATTGACCAGACCGTTACCTTGCTTTACCGTTGTTATTATTTTTTGTTCGGTCAACGTTAAAACAGATACACGAATCCGCAACCGGCAGAGAATTGTTCACGTTTATCGCCGCGATTGAATGGGCGTGAATCTTTGGCAACATCATAACGAAATTCAGGGCGGATATTGATTCGTCGGAAAGGCGTCCAGCTCACTCCAAACGTTACACCGTATAAATCACCCGCGTAATTGCCTGTAAACGGTCGGGAAAAACCGGAATCGCCCATCCACTGATTGGCGTGAATCTGATCAAATCGAAGTCCAAGTTTCCAATATTGGTTGATTCGGAACGTCAAATAATGCGCCGTACCAAAATAGGACGCATCCGCTGTTGTCCGTTTTCCGTTGCGATCTCCAAGATTCCACTGGAAAGTGTAATGCCAACGCGGGGAAATCATCCAATTGACCGCAAACGTGTGTTGAAATATTGTTCTGCCTTGATGATATTCGCCGTTCTTGTAACGTCCATCGCCAAGATTGGCCGCGTACACCGTGTACCAAACGGAAATCGATGAAATCGGTCGCCAGTAAACGCCGCCAAGAAAACCGTGATCGTCAAAATCGTTGCGGAAACTATTATCCTTTCCCTGAACGTAACCGAAATTAAACCAGAGATTCGGTTTGCAACGGTATTCCGCCAACACACCGCTGTGAGTTTGCGGTTCCGTGTAAAACAAATTGGAATGACTGTAAAAGGTCGATTTTGCCGCTTCGAGTTGCTCAACGCCAAGAAGCGTTTCAAATTTACCGATCTTGACCGACAGATTTTTGTAGCCTAAAACGCCGTAAATCTGCGGCAAGGAAACATAATAGTCGCGGGAATGTCCCCGATAGTCAAACGACGCATCGCCGTAACTTTGCGATAACCAACCGTCGCTGCCAAACTGGAAATCGATTTTGAATCCCCAGTCGAAACCATGCCGCGTGTCAATATCTCTTTTTAAGCCAATCCAAAGTTGATTCAACATCGGGTTTGCCGATTGAACATTGCCAAGCAACGAGGAATTGCCGGAGTTCGGAAATTGATAACGCTCACTGTGTCCGTCGCGCGATATGGTACTGAAATGTTGATTTTTGTTGCCGTCGCCGTTGAGATAAAATCCAAATTCCGTCCAACCATAAAATTTAAGTCTTTGCCAAAACGAATACTTTTGAGTACAATTAAGATTCAGATCACAATCTTGTTGGCAGGAATCAACAGGAATCTGTTCGTCTAAACTACTCGGCGAATTAAGATACTGTGCAATATAACACGGTATCGAATAAGTTGTCGAAGAACTGAATTGCTCGGCTTGAATTTCACAAACGAAAATCGCCGACAAAATATACACAAAACAAAGGAACACTATTTTTTTCACGGTAATTCTCCTTTCGGAAAAAAGGGGGGAATAAAGGTATTTCCTGTTACCGTAAAAAAACGGCAACGGACTGTTTTGACAGGCAATCCGTTGCCGTAAATTTATTTCACGAAGTCAATTGGGGTTTGGGGTTCTGAATTTCCTTAGAGAACCTCTAAACATACTTGTTCCAAAAACAAATTATTCGATTTTATACCGTTTTCACTTTAAAACCGGTTTTATATTTTCGTTTAACTCCGCAATTTAATGTGTTTTTACATTTCAAAAAACGATTTTCAAAAGGGATAGGGTATAATCGATTTCAGTCGACTGAAATCGAAATAAAATTATTTTTTAGAGGTTCTCCTTATTATAAATTCTTAAAATATTATCATTGCGGCGATTATCTGTAAAAACCAAATATCTATTGGTCTATTGTCTATAAATTCGACAGATAAACTTTCCATGAACAGAAAGTTTAAGAAAAATTTCAAAAATTATTAAAGAGTCTCTATTATAAACGCAACGTATGGAGTAATACGAGCGACAGAAAAAGAATCCGTAACCGCTAAGGTTTACCCTAACTTACCAAACATTGAGAACCCATTCTTTATTCTTTTTGTATTCCATGTCGGCGAAAAGAGTATTGGCAATCGTTTCGGCAAGGTAGGTTGCGCCCTTGTAACCCAACACCGGATTGCGATAAACGCCTGCACGGTCATAAACCGGAAATCCAACCCGAACCATCGGAATCCCATAATCAATCGAAACAAAACGTCCTTTGGAATGTCCCAAAATTAAATCCAACTTCAATCCTTTATTCTTAATCCTGTTTTCCAATTCCCATAAATCGGCGTTGGTAACAATTTCCATATCGAAATAGGCGTGTTCTTTTAAGGCTTTGAGTCGCGGGTCTTCGGCGTAATTTGAGTTATCGTCCCCCAAAAGCAGCAACACCGGCAACATCTCCAAATCCATACAAAATTCCGCAAGCCCGATTGCCAAATCAGGATTCGCATAAATTGCAACCCGTTTGTCCGCCAGAAACATGTGAACCAAATCCGTCAACGCATCAAGAGCAATTCCACGTTCACGAACAAGCGATTCGGGAATTGGTTTGCCGGTCATATCGCTCAAATGTTTCAAAAAAATATCCGTATTGCGAATGCCGACGGGAGTCGTACCAATCACCGCCGGAACGCCAAATTCTTTTTGCAAATACTCTGCCGCCTTGCCGCCTTCGTAACGGTTTAACGCAATTGTTCCAACCGCGTTGGCGGTATTGCGTAAATCGTCGATTGTCGTGTCGCCATGCGCAACCGTGTTGCCTGACGGCATCAGCGGCGCGTCGAAATTTTCGATTTCAAAAAGAATATTCGCGTCAATATCCATCGACTTCAGAAGATGCTTCAACTCACTCACATCACCGGGGTTGACCCAACCGGTGATAAGATTGATTTTGTTGACGGGTTGATCTTTTTTGGCAAAGAAACTCACGAAATCGCGCACAGCAATATCGTAACCGCTAATCATACTTCCGACAAAACTTGGCGTATGAATCGGAATGAGATGAACTTCGCGTCCGGCGAATTTTTCTTGAAGCAGTCCTTCGTTGAGTTTTCGGACAACTCCGTCGATGTCGTCGCCGATTACTTCGGTTGCGCAGGTTGAAATAATCGGGACAACTTTGACCTCTGGATAACGCATCAAAAGAACATCAACTGCTTCCTCAACTCGATTCAACGCTCCAAACACGGCGCCGTCTTCGTGCAACGAGGTTGACGCTAATTCGAAACTTTCCTTGAAATGTTGCGAAAACAAAAGCCGCACAAACATTACGCAACCTTGTCCGCCGTGAACGATTCCGATGCAATGTTTTATTCCGATACTTGCGTATTGTGCGCCGCATGGTTGGCAAGTAAAAATCGGATTGATAATTCCTGCTCGTTGGCGTTCTAAAATTTCACAAGTCATGTTGACCTCCTTTTTATGATATTGACGGGAATCTCTATACTCGTCTCACTTGAGATTTTGGTTTTTGTTTTTTGATATGATTACGAAATATGCTGAAAACTCAAGTATAAAACGCTATCGGCATTTTATAAAAAACCGAATTTCAAAGTGTGAACAGTATAAAAATATCATTTGCCAAAAGATTTTTAATTAATTGTCCCATTAGTCCCTATCGTCTCTAAAATCCCTATAAAAAGGGATATTAGGGACAAAGGATGTTGATTTTTCATAAAATGTTGTGGTTAAAAAACGAATTTTTAGAGGTCCCCTAACAGGTTTTAGTAATAGTTATACTTTAGTCCTTATAAAAATCGACTTTTTGAATAAAAAAACACCTTAAATTGCAGGATAAGCGAACATCTAAAGCGGGTTTTTAAAAGGAAAACGGTATAGTAATACTGCACTTTCCTAAAAGTACGATAATAAATATGCTTAAATTTAAGGGTTTTATTAAGTGGTTTTGAATATTTGCCTTTTTGTAACTATTCAGTGGAATTTTTATTTTGTGATCAACTTC